>JAURGP010000010.1 GCA_030833725.1 Candidatus Kapaibacterium sp.
CGTGCAAGAATGTCTGGTAGCTCAACTGCGGTCACTCCCCCGCAAGAATGCCGCCGAGAAATTGGCGCTGCTGGTGCTCACAAAGGCCTACGAAGCCTTCGCCATGAAACACTACCATGTGATCGAGCGCCAACTTGAGGTTACCGAAGAATACCTGCGCGAGGCCATCGACGTGATACGGCGGTTGAATCCGCGACCGGGTGGTGGTTCGATTGGTCCGGAAGTAAATACGCTGGTCCCTGATTTTTCGGTAGAACGCACGGAAGATCGCACGGACGTGCAAATCACGGTGAACGACAGCCGCCTTCCCACCCTGCGCGTGAGTAACGCCTACGAGAAGTTGAAGCAGGAGTCGAAGAACTACAAGTTCAACAAGGAAACGCGTGAGTTTCTGCGCAAGAAGTACGAGGACGCCAAGTTTCTCATTCAGGCAATCCGACAACGCAAGAGCACGATGCTGCGGGTGATGACAGCCATCGCCGGCTTGCAACACGAGTTCTTCCTCCGCGGACCCGAGCACCTTCGACCGCTGATCTATCGCGACGTTTCTGAAGTGACCGGCCTGGACATCTCCACGGTATGCCGGATTGTGAACGGCAAGTATGTTCAAACCGACTTTGGCACGTTCGAGCTGAAGTACTTCTTCAGCGAGTCGATGGAAACGGCCGATGGAGACGAAGTTTCTACACGCATCATCAAGCAGAAGCTCAAAGAGCTGATCGACGCGGAGAGCAAGAGGAAACCGCTTAGCGACGACAAACTCGGTAGCGAACTCCAGAAACTTGGCTACAACGTAGCGCGACGCACGGTAGCGAAGTACCGCGAGCAGTTGCGTATTCCGGTAGCACGTTTGCGCAAGGAGTTGTAGGATCTATCTGGCCGTCCGTGGCACTACCAGCTTCATGGAGATGTCGATTGCCGTTGCACTGTGCGTAATGGCACCCGTGCTGATGTAGTCCACACCGGTCTCGGCGTAGGCTCGAATCGTATCGAACGTGATGCCACCACTGGCCTCTGTTTCAATCACACCCTGAACCATCTCTACGCCTTGGGCAACCATCTCCGGCGTGAAGTTGTCGAACATCACGCGCTTTACATGAGTACTGCGCAAAATCTCGGCAACATCATCGAGCGTCTGCGCCTCTACCTCGATCGCCAACGGAGCACGATGCATCATTTCCTGCACACATGCTTGAATGGCAGCTGTAATGCCCCCTGCGGCGGTGATGTGGTTATCCTTGATCATCACCATGTCGAAGAGTCCCATCCGGTGATTGACAGCACCACCAATCTGTGCAGCGTACTTGTCAAGAACGCGCCATCCGGGAATCGTCTTTCGGGTATCCAGAATCTGTGCACGCGTTCCTGCAATCCGCTCTACGTACTGTGCAGTTTTCGTGGCAACCCCACTCATGCGTTGCAGAAAGTTCAACGCTGTACGCTCTCCACCCAGCAGCGCATGTGCCGGCCCCTCCAATGTGGCAAGTACGGTCCCTGCTGGAACACGATCGCCATCACGCACCAACTCAACAATCTCCACATCTGCTGAAAACTGCCGGAATACGAGTGACAGCAACGGCATTCCGCATACGACACCATCCTGTTTCATCAGGAAACGGGCTGAAGCCGACGTCTCCTGCGGAACCGTCATTTCGGTCGTGACATCGCCAGATCCCAGATCCTCGTGGAGTGCAAATTGAATCAGTCGAAGAACTGCTGCGTCGGTGAGTTTTGCCATGATGCGCCGTGGTTCCTATACCGTAACAGATACAAACTCGAACTTCTGCCCGTTGAACAAACCTTGATCACTGAGCTTCAAGCTGGGGATCACGAGCAGTGCCATGAACGACAAGGTCATGAAAGGGGCTCGCAGCGGCGAGCCACAGGCCTTTGCCTGTGCATCCAGCTGGGTGTACTTCTCGGCAACCACATACGCATCCTCCGTGCTCATCAATCCTGCAACCGGCAGCGGTAGGATGTGAACATCGGAGCCATCGGCCACACTCAAGCCGCCCTGTTGCGCCATCACCGCATTGATGGCAGCTGCCAGATCGGTGTCGTTTGTTCCTACGGCAATCACGTTGTGGGAATCATGGGCTACGCTGGAGGCAAGTGCACCGCGTGTAAGACCCATACCCTTGATGTAGGCGATCGCTGGGGTAGCCGCTGCATACCGATTGACAACCACCAACTTGAGGACATCAGGATCGGATGTTGCTCCGTGGTGCTCCGACGTGACAAGCTGCCCATCTTCGGCCACGATCACGCGGATCGGTGTTCCAGCTTCGATGCCATCAGCAAGGTCTGCCGGAGTCAGCGTGGAGGAAACGAAGCGATTCAGGACCGTTGACGATCCTCGGGAAAACAATGACTCGCCCCGGCGAGCCACACATTGGCCCCCTACCCACGTTTCCAACACATGGATCTCGTCGAGACTGTCCACCACAAGAAAGTCTGCTCGGTCACCTACGCGCAGCAGTCCAACGGGTAGTCCATAATGTTCAACAGGATGCACGCTTGCAGCCCGCAACACATCGTAGAGGTCGTAGCCATGAGAGATCGACGCACGTACATGGCGATCGATATGGCCGCCGAGGAGATAATCCGGGTGGGCATCATCACAGCAGAACATCACGCGATCCGGATGCATACGCAGCAGAGGATGCAGCGCATCGTAGTTCCGTGCGGCCGAGCCCTCGCGGATCAAGATCTTCATGCCAGCAGCGATCTTGTCGAGGGCCTCTTCCAGCGTGAAGCACTCGTGATCCGTGGAGATACCATGTTGCGCGTAGGCCTGTGCCTGCTCGCCTCGCAACCCCGGTGCATGACCGTCTACCGGCCGGCCGGCCTCACGAGCAACCTGCAGTTTTTCCAGCACCACGGGATCATTGAAGAGTACACCAGGCCAGTTCATCATTTCCGACAGATACCTCACCCGCTCATCGGCGAACAGCTCGCGGATGTCGTTGGCGGTGATGTCCGCACCTGCTGTTTCGAAGGTGGTTGCTGGCACACAAGAAGGTGCCCCAAAGGCAAACGTAAGAGGTACCTGTTCGCCATTGTCGAGCATATACCGGACACCATCCATCCCGCACACATTCGCAATTTCATGCGGATCGCTCACAGTGGCGATCGTACCATGCGGCATCGCCAGGCGTGCAAATTCTGCTGGCACCAACAGCGACGACTCAATATGCACGTGGGCATCAACAAAGCCGGGAATCAGGAATCGGTTACTGGTAACCGTTTCGTCCTCGGTCATCCGTGTAATGTGCCCGTCTTCGATTGTAATGGTACCTGGGAATTGTCGGCGCTCATGAACGTCAACAATGATGCCTTGTAGCGTCTGAACCATCAGGACAATTCCTTTCGTGTTGCATCGGCGGACCACAAGAGCTTCTCTCGAAGAAGATCGTAGTAGGTGCTGTCGGCACGTTTGACCAGCTTCAGTGAATGAAGTCCTTTGCGGATGGTCACTGTGCTTCCCGAGCCGATCCTCGTCACCACACTACCATCGGCCACGACGGTTGCCTCGGCGTGGTCTGCCGCTACAACAAACCGCACTTCGGAGGTGTCAGGCACGATCAGGGGACGCAGGGTAAGCGTGTGCGGAGAGATGGGCGTAATGCAAAAGACGTCGGCCGACGGCACGACGATAGGGCCACCCGCCGCAAGTGAATATGCAGTCGATCCGGTTGGAGTGGCAACCATCACGCCATCAGCGCGGTAGTCGGCCATATGATGCTCGTCAACGAACGCGCGAAGTTCCAGCAGATGAGCACCGCCGGCCTGTGTCACCAGCACTTCATTCACGGCAAATGCCTCCCGACCATCCACCACAACATGAAGCGTAGACCGGTTCACGATGCGATAGGATCCCTGAAGAACCTGCGAGAGTGATTCGTCAATTGACTGGGTGGGGAACTCGGCTAGAAAGCCGAGCTTACCCACGTTGACACCCATGATGGGAATGTTGGAGCCACGGCCGGATCCAATCAGGGTGCGAGCAACATTCAGGAGCGTGCCGTCACCTCCGAAGGTGATCACCATATCGGCGTGCTGCTCCAGCTGTTGGAGCTCACAGATCGACGCAGCGCTGCTGGCCAGAAGATCAGCGTCAAAGCGGGTAGCCAACGCCGACTCTACAATCACCTGCGAACCAGCAGCCCGTAGGCGCGTCGCGACGTGTTGTGCCCAATGGATAGCATCAGGTCGATCGGTGTGCGCTACCAGAGCGATGCTACGTATCATGAGCCCCCTACCGACCCTGGAGCCTGATCTGCCTCGTTCTGAACAAAGTTGAGTTGGAGGGTGCTGATCGTCTGCTGCAGGAATCGCTCATCTTCGCTACTGAGATTCCCGGCGGTCTTCTCCTTGAGAATCTCGAGGATGTCGATCACGTAGCGGGCGTGGTCCTGATTGGGCGTGAGTTGGTTGGTGGCCGGGTTGAGCATCTTTCCCAGAGCAACCATGCCCTCCATCTGAAACATCTGAACTAGGGTAAGAAACGTCGGTTTCATATCGAGCATGTGTCGGTGTTTAAATCAGTAAGGTGGAGAGGTCTACAAGGTAACCGGGCACCTTCTTGCGTTGTTCCCACGTACGCTCCAAGGGGACCTGAACAACGTCGCCCTTATGCAGGCCGATCATGACGTCGGTGGCGCCTTCCATGAGGGCGTCCACGGCAGCAGCTCCGAGGCGGGCCGCCAGCACGCGATCGCTTACCGTGGGCGAACCACCCCGTTGAATGTGACCAAGAATCGTCACCTTCGACGACAACCCGTACCGTCCCTCGATCTGACGGGACAACTCCAAAGCTCCACCCAGTTCGTCGCCCTCTCCTACAATCACAATCGTCCGTTTGTCCAAGCCCTGCGCCACGATGCGCTGGTACAGCACTTCAACGTCGGTGAGCGTTTCTGGCAGGGCGATAAACTCGGCACCACAGGCAATACCAACATCCATGGCAATGAAGCCGGCGTGCCTGCCCATGACTTCGATGAAGAACAGCCGGCCGTGGGAGTCGGCGGTATCACGAATCTTGTCGATGGCTTCTGCCGCTGTGTTGATGGCGGTGTCATATCCAATCGTGACATCGGTACCCCACAGGTCGTTGTCGATCGTTCCGGGTGTACCAACGATGGGAATACGATGCTCTTCCCACAGGGCATGAGCACCGTGGAAGGTACCGTCGCCGCCACAGGCTACGATGCCATCAATTCCGTGCTTGCGGAGTTGGTCAGCTGCCTTGCTGCGCCCTTCCACCTCCATGAACTCCGGCGATCGACTGGTTTTGAGAATCGTGCCGCCTCGATCCAGAATGTTGGCTGTGCGAATGCGATCGAGAACTTCGAAGTGGCCTGCAATCATTCCGGAGTAGCCCCCGATGATGCCGATCACTTCCAGACCGCGCTTGTCGGCCACACGCTCGACCGCTCGAACGTGGGCATTCATGCCTGGGGCATCGCCCCCACTGGTAAACACTGCTATGCGTTTCATGCGCAGCGAAAATAGGGTGTGCCAGTGTTACAATCAGGTAACATTCGCATCACGTGCTGAATCTGTTCGTCCCTCTACAGTAGTTTCGCCCGCGGTAATGTTTCGGTAATGTCGTAACAGTTTGTTTACAGTTTCTTCACACCCCATGAGAACCCTAGTACTCACCGCCGTAGCCATCGCATGCGTGGCACCCCTGACGTTGTTCGGACAGGCCTCGACACAGTCCACCGGTAGTTTCGACTTCAGCTCCTCGGGCATCGTGTTTCGAACGGCCGATAGTGCGAATGCCATCATCATGCGCTTCCGGATGCAGAATTGGCTCACGTATAACACTGTGAGCACCAGTGACTTATCCGCGGCAAGCACCGAACTGGTGGTGCGTCGTCTGCGCCTGCGGTTTGGTGGTCATGCTTTTGATCCCCGGCTTACCTTTAACCTACAGTTATCGTTTTCTCGGTCTGATCAGGACTACTCTGACACCCAGTTCCCCAATATCGTCCGGGATGCTATGGTGTTCTGGAACTTCTCACCACGCCTGCAGGTAGGCTTCGGCCAGACAAAGTTGCCTGGTAACCGCCAACGGGTGATTTCGTCCGGCGACCAGGAAATCGCCGACCGCTCCATCGTGAACGGTGCCTTCAATCTCGACCGGGACTTCGGACTCCAAGGCTTCTGGCAGCCGATTCACGGACCCGTCATCATGAACCTCCGCGCAGCGATCTCTTCGGGCGAGGGACGCAACGCACCAACCATCTCGGGTGGAGGTCTTGCCTACACTGGTCGAGTGGAGATCCTTCCGATGGGTGCATTCCTCAATGGTGGCGACTACTTTGATTCCGATCTCATGCGGGAACCAACACCGAAACTCTCAGTTGGCGTGAGTGCCCAGTACAACGAGGATATGAACAAAACGCGCGGAGAAGTCGGAAAGGCCCTGTACGCTCCTCGCACGGCGACGGTCCTGTACGCCGATGCCCTGTTGAAGTATCGCGGCCTGGCCGTGTATGGTGAGTATGCTCAACGCAGTGCCGACGACCCCATCACCGTCAACCCGTCGAACGCCAACGAGAAGCGCGCCGTATTCGTGGGAAGGGGCTATATGGCACAGGCCTCCTACCTCCTGCCCTTCAATCTGCTGATTGGTGGTCGGTACGCTGTAACCGAAGCCGGAGATCAGCTTGCCGGTTTGTCCGACTACGCTCGAGCCACGAATCTGGCGGGCGTACTCACGTACTACGTGAACGGTCATCGTATCAAGACCAATCTCGAACTTGGCATGCGCACAGCCGAAAATCTGAATGTGCCAGACTCTGAACAGTCGTCACTGTATGGCCGAGTGAATCTGGAGTTCGGTATCTAGTGTTTCCAACTAGTAACATGAAGCCCTGGGTATCTTTGTGTTGATCGTTTCTCACCGTCTTTGACCCTGTCATCATGCGTATCCTCCGAACGTTGTCATTGCTGTTGGCAGTATTTACGGCTGCAGCCCTTGCTGCTCCCAAGGAGCGTATCACCATCAAGGGATCGGATACCATGGTGATTCTCGTGCAGAAATGGAGCGAGCTGTATCCCGGCAAGAATATCGAGTTTCAGGTGACGGGAGGAGGCTCAGGTACCGGTATTGCAGCGTTGCTCAATGGCACCACCGACATTTGCTCTTCATCGCGCCCCATCAAGCCGAAAGAGGTGGCCATGCTCCGGGAAAAGTTCAACTACCGGGGAATGGAAGTGCGCATTGCGCGAGACGGCTTGTCCGTGTACGTCAATGAAAAGAATCCCGTCCGATCTCTCACGCTAGAGCAGGTTCGCCTGATCTTCACCGGAAAGATTCGGAACTGGAAGGAGGTTGGTGGTCCCAACGCTCCGATCATCCTCTACTCACGCGAAAACAGCTCGGGCACGTACGAGTTCTTTAAGGAGCATGTACTGAAAAAGCAGGATTTTGCGCCGCAATCACAGCACATGGCTGGAACCGCGGCACTCATCAACGCTGTGTCGAAGGACCGTAACAGTATTGGTTTCGGCGGCGCTGCCTACCTAGCTGGAGTGAAGGCGCTCTCGATTGCTGTGGATGCTTCCTCTGCGGCCGTTGCGCCGAGCAAGGAGACGATTCTGGATGGATCCTATCCAATCTCACGCTTTCTGTATTTCTATCTGAATAAGCGCCCAACTGGCTCCATCAAGAAGTTCATCGACTGGGTGATTTCACCACAAGGCCAGGCAATCGTGTCCGATGTTGGGTACTACCCGATAACGAAGTAAGGCAACCCGTGCTGCACCCGTTTCAACAACCGCAACGTCGGCCGCTCGAAACCCTCGCGGAATGGTCGATTCGTGCCGTTGCGTCGGTATCGATCGTTGTGATCTTCCTGATCTTCCTCTTTGTATTTCGAGAGACGTTGTCGCTGTTTGTGTCAACAGACCATGGTCAGCCGGTAGCGGACGACGTCACTGGCCAGATGGACGACGGTCCGGAGGTGTACAACCCACCACAACTTGAAGATCTCGACGTACCAGAAGTGTACAATCCAGAAACCGGTGGACTACCGGAGACATCCAGTACTGGGCAGCAGCAGGAACAACCAGACGAACGAACCGTGTGGGAGAAGCTCTTCCATGATGTATGGCAGCCAGTTGGTGAACAGCCCAAGTTCGGACTCCTGCCGTTGATCATCGGCACAGCTAAGACCACATTCATTGCCATCCTGATTGGTGCGCCGCTGGGTATTCTGGCCGCACTGTACACAGCCTTCTTTGCGCCGCGTCGGTTGCGCAACGTCATCAAGCCGGCCATCGAACTACTGGCAGGTTTTCCTTCGGTGGTGATTGGCTTCTTCTGCCTAGTCACAGTAGCCACGTTTGTGCAGGAGACCTTGGGTGTGGAGTTCCGACTCAATGCTCTCGTAGGGGGCATTGGTCTGTCCTTGGCCGTGATACCCATTGTATACGCCATTACGGAGGATGCACTCAGTGCAGTTCCGAAATCCTTGCGAGCTGCGTCCCTAGCGCTCGGCTCCAGTGAGTGGCAAACGGCCTACCGCGTGATGCTTCCGGCTGCAGCTCCGGGAGTGATTGCCGCCGTGATTCTTGGAGTCGGTCGAGCCTTTGGTGAGACGATGATTGCCATCATGGCCACGGGAAATGCCCCGATGGTTTCCTGGGCGGCAGCCACTCCGGCCCGAACATTTGCCGCCACCATTGGCTCGGAAATGGGCGAAGTGGTGTGGGGCTCGGAGCACTACGGTGTGCTGTTCCTGCTGGGAACACTGCTGTTTGTGGTGAGTTTCAGCTTGAACGCACTTACAGAGTTGTATGTGAAGAAACGACTGATCAAACGATTCCAAGGGAAGTAACGCCCGCATCTTCTCACCATGAAGCATACCTTCACACAGGATCTCGGAATCTCCAAGCGACTGCTGGGCTTCGTTGCCGTGGCAACTGCTGCCACGGCCGCCGTTGCCGTTCTGGGTATTCTGCTTGGCATGTTTGGTCAGTTCCTGGCCGAAGGTGGTCCCAGTATCACGTGGGACTTCATCACGGACTTCCCGCGCAATAGCAATACGGAGGGCGGTATCTTTCCCGCTCTGGCAGGCACCACGTTCCTGGTACTGCTGATGACTCTCATGGGCGTGCCCGTCGGCACGGCTACAGCGATCTACCTTACGGAGTTTGCTCGCCAGGATTCACGTTTTGCGCGCAGCGTGCGCTTTGCCGTTAACACGCTGGCCGGCGTACCTTCGATCGTATTCGGACTGTTTGGTGTTGGCTTCTTCGTGCAATTCGTTGGTGTGGGCATCGATGCTGCCACCGGTTCTGTTGCGTTTGGGGACGGCTCGCTGTTGTGGTCGTCGGCAACGTTGGCAGTTCTCACACTACCAGTAGTGATTGTGTCCGTTGAAGAAGCTCTTCGCGCCGTTCCACGTGAGTTGCGTGAGGCCTCCCTAGCACTGGGTGCCACACGTTGGCAGACCATCACCAAGGTTGTGGTTCCGAATGCGACGTCGGGTATCCTCACCGGTTCGATTCTTGCAGTTGGACGCGGAGCTGGAGAGGTGGCAGCCATTCTCTTCGTGGGCGTTACCTACTCTTCCGAAGTGTTGCCCTCGGCCGTTACCGACAAGTTCATGCACCTAGGTTACCACCTGTACGTGCTTGCCACGCAATCACCAGATGTTGAGGCTACGATGCCTCTGCAGTATGCCACCACAATCGTTCTGCTCGCCTTGACGTTTCTCCTGAATTTTACGGCCATCTTCGTTCGGTCACGACTGAGCACGAGATAGCCCCTTACGAGATCTACGAGAACTGCGAGGACTACCCCTCTATGGCAAAGGAATACCCAACGAAAATCAGTGCGCGAGACTTCTCCGTATTCTACGGACCGAAGCAGGCGCTGTTCGACATTTCACTTCAGATTCCGCAGAACCGGGTGACAGCTTTTATTGGTCCGTCGGGCTGTGGCAAGTCCACCTTCCTGCGATCGATCAACCGGATGAATGACCTGATCGACGGTGCTACCGGACAGGGTGCGCTCACCGTGGATGGCATCGATGTGTACGACAAGAGCGTGAATGTATCGGTGTTGCGACGAAAGATTGGCATGGTGTTCCAGAAGTCGATTCCGTTTCCGAAATCGATCTACGAGAACATCACGTACGGTCTGACCCTTCTGGAGAAGGTGTCCCGCTCTGAACTCGACCATATCGTAGAGCAGAGTCTCCGACGAGCAGCATTGTGGGACGAGGTAAAGGACCGACTGCACCACTCGGCCATGGGTCTATCCGGCGGTCAGCAGCAACGTTTGTGTATTGCGCGCGCTGTTGCTGTGAACCCTGAGATTCTGCTCATGGACGAACCGTGCTCTGCATTGGACCCAATTTCTACGGGAAAGGTCGAGGAGCTCATCACCGAACTCAAAGACACCTACACGATCGTACTCGTAACGCACAATATGCAGCAGGCCGCCCGCGTTAGCGACTACACTGGCTTCTTCCTAATGGGAAGGCTGATCGAGTTTGATCGCACGCGAACGTTGTTCACAAGTCCGGCAAAGAAAGAAACTGAAGACTACATCACGGGCCGATTCGGCTAACACGTATGAACAAATCCTTTGAAGAGAATCTCGACAAGCTGCGTACCCGCATCATTCGCATGGGCAGCCTGGTAGAGGAACAAGTCGAGTTTGCCATCCGTGCACTGCGTGATGGCAATGCCGAGTTGGCGCGCATCGTGATCGAGCGCGACGACAAAGTGGACAAACTGGACTTGAAGATCGACAAGCAATGTCAACGCATCTTCGCCTTGAATCAGCCCGTTGCGTCAGATCTCCGTTTACTTCTGACAGCGATAAAGATCAACAACGAGCTGGAGCGTATCGGCGATATGGCCGCAAGTATTGCCCACACGGTGATCAATCGTCCGGAGACAGTTTCCTTGTCCCAATTGGCCGGTGTGGAACGATTGGCCTCGGCCGTCCATACACTGCTCAAGGCGAGCATTGATGCCTTCATCAACAACGACCCTGATCTTGCCACACACCTATTGCCGGTAGATTCTTCCATCGACTCGCTGTCCACGGAAACGCAGAGCCGTCTGGCTGCACTGATGCAGGAAGATGTAAGCCGCGTTCCAGCTGGTGCCCTGCTATTGATTGCCATCCATAACCTGTCCCGCATTGCCGACCATGCCACGAACATCGCTGAAAACGTGATCTTCCTCGTGGAAGCGAAACTGGTGCGACATCAAAACGTGGGTGGCGACCCCATGACCATTCGCGACGTGCTCGACGAATCGGATGACGCATCGGACGACACGGCTGATGACGCTGCCGACGGCTCTTCGTAGATTGCGGGATGGAGAGCGTTACAAAAGGCATCATCCTTGCCGGCGGCAGTGGTACGCGATTGCATCCCATGACCTCTGCTTTTTCCAAGCAGCTGCAGCCGATCTACGACAAGCCTATGATCTACTATCCGCTATCGACCCTCATGATGGGGGGCGTTCAGCAGATCATGATCATCTCCACGCCTCAGGATACACCGGTCTTCGAGCGCCTTCTTGGCGACGGTTCCCGTTTCGGGATTCACCTGCAGTATGCTGTTCAGGATCAGCCCAGAGGTATCGCGGAAGCCTTCCTGATTGCCGAGGACTTCATCGGACAGGATAACGTCGTGCTGATTCTTGGAGATAACGTCTTCTACGGAAAGCTCGACTTTTTGCGCACGGCCATCAACGCACATCGCACAGGAGACCGCGGTGCTACCATCTTCGGCTATCCCGTGCAGGATGCACAGCGATACGGCGTGGTGGAGATGTCGGCCGACGGTACGGTTCGATCACTCGAAGAAAAACCCGCTGCCCCCCGTTCAAACCTTGCCATTCCCGGCCTGTACGTGTATGATTCGTCGGTCTGTCAGATTGCCAAGGGGCTCAAGCCAAGTGCACGGGGTGAACTGGAGATTACCAGTGTCCACCAGGCCTATCTAGATCAAGAACGTCTCCACGTGGAGTTGATCGGTCGTGGCATCGCGTGGTTGGACACGGGTACACCAGAAAGCCTGCTTGAAGCAAGCACATTCATCCATGCGATCGAGAAACGTCAGGGCCTGAAGATTGGGTGTTTGGAGGAGGTTGCCCTTGCTCGAGGATATCTGACTACAGAAGCTTTCAAAGCGTCGGTAGAACAGTTGCCGGCCTCGCCCTATCGCGAATACTGTGAGAGACTACTGAACTGATGGCTAAGGCTGCAAAACTTCGCGACTTCACGACGGTGGTTCAATCGTCGTTCCAAGAATTCTTCCAGCGGTCATCGTCGGCAGGAATCGTGATTCTCATCGCGACGGCTGTGGCGATGCTGTGGGTCAACTCGCCCTGGGGTGAGAGCTACACGCACCTTCTGCACGAACACGTCCACATTGCAGCGTTCAACCAGAGCTTTACGTTCTCGATCGAATATGCCGTAAACGATGGCTTGATGGTGATCTTCTTCCTGCTGGTTGGTCTGGAGATCAAGCGAGAGATGCTCATCGGCGAGCTCTCAACGCGTCGCAAGGCCATTCTGCCGATGATTGCTGCGCTTGCCGGTATGATCGGTCCCGGATCGATCTACGCGCTGTTCAATCTCAACTCCGGTTTCTCCCATGGCTGGGGTATTCCCGTTGCTACGGATATCGCCTTTGCCCTGGGCGTACTGGCCTTGCTGGGTAATCGCGTTCCCCTTTCGCTGAAGGTGTTTCTCGCAGCGCTGGCTATCGTTGACGACCTCCTTGCGGTGTTGGTGATTGCGATCTTCTACACGGCTTCCCTCAACACCATTGCACTCTCACTGGCTGCCTTGTTGGTTGCCCTGCTCTACATGGGGAATCGTCTCGGCATCCAGTCGGTCAAATTCTACGGCTTCCTTGGCTTTTTCCTGTGGCTTGCCGTGCTGTATTCCGGCATTCACGCCACGATTGCCGGAGTCCTCCTAGCACTCACCATCCCTGCAGATGCGCGCATTGACACGTCGCTCTTTGTACGAAAGGCACGGAGTGTGGTTGATCGACTCGCCGCGACCTCCGACGACACCGAGCCGCACAGTGTGCAGTACGATCAGGTTCAGGCCCTCGAGGACATGTGCGAGGGTGTGCAGTCACCGCTGTCACGCATTGAACACGGCCTCTCGCCATGGGTGTCCTTTCTGATCATGCCGATCTTCGCTCTGGCAAATGCCGGTGTACTGCTGCAGCCGGAATTGATCGTGGAGTTGGCTGATCCCGTTGGTCTAGGGATCATCCTGGGATTGTTCCTGGGTAAGCAGCTCGGTATTTCACTTGCGGTATGGGGCTCTGTGAAGCTGGGTATCGCCGACCTCCCTGAACGCGTCACGATGAGGCAGCTCTACGGTGTGGCCGTGCTGTGTGGAATTGGCTTTACGATGGCGCTGTTTGTTGCAAACCTTGCCTTCCCTGGTTCTGAAGTACTCTCGCTTGCAAAACTGAGTGTCTTGGTTGCCTCGACGCTCTCGGCGGTGATTGGCTCGGCGATGTTGTATCGCTGGTTGCCACCAGCGCGCACGGAGGCCGTTCGTGGAAGCTGAGCGGGTACTACGACGCACCAACGTCCTCCTGCGTCGACTCGGCAGAACACTGTCGGCACTGATTAACCGCGCAACGCTATATCGGTTTACGGATGATGCTCTCCTACTCAGCAGTGCGCTGGCAGGTATTGTGGTAGGTCTGGCCATTGTAGTGTTCCACAAAGTGCTTGAACTGTTTGAGCTTGGATGGCGCATGCTGTCGCCTGAGGCCTGGCAGGCAACAGGTATTGACCACCTGTCGTGGACTACGCTGTTAGTACCGCTGATTACGGCTGCCGGTGGATTTGTTGTTGGCTTGCTGAAGCGATCGGTCCTGTTTCGCGACGTACACCACCGCGGCTTGCACTCCGTGTCCGAGTCGCTGAGCGAGAAGGCGAGCCCCCTCACATGGAAACACTCACTGCATGCAATGATTCTCTCGAGCGTGTCGATTGCCTCGGGTGGTGGCGCGGGACGAGAGGCACCTACCGTGATTCTGGGAAGTAGCGTGGCATCTGGCTTGGCGCGCCTCGGCCAACTGGATCGCCGTCATATTCGGGTGCTTGGTGCCGCCGGCGCTGCAGCTGCGATTTCAGGAATCTTCAATGCTCCCCTGGGTGGCATCCTGTTCAGCGTGGAAGCCATTACTGGCGAGTTACGCGCACGAACATTTCTTCCGATTGTGATTGCCTCGGTGCTGGCCACCACCACGGTTCGCACGATTCTTGGAAACGATCCTCTGCTGGTTGCTCCGCTGGAGCATGGCGTCTCGTTGATCGACTACCCTCTCCTGGCGATTGCCGGGATCTGCAGTGCCTTCATTGCGGCCTACTACCTGCGCACGTACCGTAGCACCTTCAAACGCACAGCTGTTGGGTTACAGAGCATACCGGAGCTTGCCCGCCCTGCCCTTGGCGGGTTGCTGGCAGGACTGCCGCTGATGGTGCTTCCGTGGTTACTCGAAACCACCTACCGACCCATCAACATGGCACTGAGTGGATCGATGAATCCCACGTGGTGGGTGGGGATTCTCCTGGCTACCGCCACCATCATTCTCAAACCGATCACTAATGCTGTTACACTGGCCTCGGGTGGCGAGGGGGGCACACTTGCTCCGGCGATGAAGGTTGGAGCACTCTTCGGCTTTGTGTTTGGTACCCTTCTCAGTTTGGTACTGCCAGAGACGTCCGTAGGATTGTATGCCATCGTGTGCGCCGGTGCCGTACTCTCCGGCTCCTTCCGTGCACCACTCACCGGTGGTCTTCTGCTGTTTGAAGTGTCCGGCAACTACGAGTTGCTGCTACCACTGCTGTTCTCTGCTGTTGTGTCCGTGTACATCATCCGTCGGTTGGGCGTAGCAACCTTCAACCCGCTGGATGATCTTGATACCCAAGTCTCACGCTCCCAGTGAGGGCGGTAGCCGGTATTGCTCCACTGGACGTCCACCGATAAGGTGCTCCTGGATAATGCGCTCCAGCACTTCTGGCGTGCAAGAGTGGTACCAGATACCTTCGGGATACACTACAGCAATTGGCCCCATCACACATACACGTAGACAGTTAGCCTTGGTGCGGAACACCTTCCCCGGTGTGGCCAGCTCAAGTTTGTTAAGCCGATCCTTGAGGTAGTCCCACGCTGCCAATCCCTCGTCCTTGGAGCAGCACTTCGCCGAGGTCTGATCAGCACAGAGAAAGATGTGATGCTGGTGACTGCCAAGACCAAGCGTCTCTGTTTTCGTTGCGAGGAGATCTACCTTGTTCTGTGCCATGCTCTGTGTCATGTTCAATGTATCTGATCGGTGCCGGACGCGATGTGGACTGTTCGAGTTGGGAAGGCAAACTGGACATTACTCTCGGCAGCGGCTTTCATGATGGCCAAATTGAGTTGATGGCGCGACTCCATCTCCTCGCGCCACGATGGCACCTCGAAGTAGGTGTTGACCATCACGTTCAAGCTGGATGCATCGTACGTGTGAAAGGCAACAATCGTCTGGGATGGATCCTTCAGGGTTGTGGGATGGTTCATTAGCACCTCACGAAGCGTGCGCACAAATGTATCCACCTGTTCCGGCGTGGAGTCGTACTGAAGACCCAGCATGGTCTGATAGCGACGCATCTGCCGCAGGCCCATGTTGTCTACGGCCATATCGGCCAGCTTCCCGTTCGGAATCGAAATCACGCTGTTGGCAAACGTCCGAATACGCGTGCTCCGGAACCCAATAGCTTCTACCGTGCCATCGTGTCCATCTACCCTGATCCAGTCACCAATCTGAAAGGGGCGATCCACAAAGATCATGGCCGAACCGAACAGGTTAGCGATGGTGCTCTGGGCGGCAAAGGCGAAGGCAATGCCGCCGATCGACACTCCGGCAAGAATCGCCGTGACGTTGAAGTTCCATGACTGCAGGAGCACCACCAAGCCAAAGAGCACCATCAGAAACTTGGCAGCTTTTTCCACCAGTGGCACAAGTGCATCATCTACTGGCGAATCTGTGCGTGCCGCCCGTTGCCGCAGCCGGAACCACAGCACGTCAGATAACCGAAGGACGATCAGAATCGAGGATAAGATTGTTAGACCGTCGAAGCCAAACTGGAGATACTGCTCCCAAGCCTCTGGTACGCCGGCAAATGGAAGGACGACGCGCGATAGCGCCAAGGCCAGGACAACTGCCAGTGGGCGTTGTGCCGTGTGGATGATTGGTGCCAGTTCGGCCGTAGCATTCCACGTGCGAAACAAACGGCCAAAGAGCTTCAGCAGGATCCAGCTCAACACCCAACCGATGGCAACGCTACCTGCCAGAATCCCGGCGATCACTCCAACCGATTGTATGTCGACGTTTCCCATCACGTGATAGACGACTCCTGTCCGGGTTGATTCAAACGCATGAACAACGCGTCCACGTCAGCAATCGACATCAGGCCCAGATCACCTTTGCCATGCTGTCGGACGGCAGCGGCATTCTGATCGATTTCCTTGCTCCCAATCACCAGGGCGTAGGGGACCTTCTTCTGCTCACTCTCGGCAATCTTACGATTGATCTTCTCGTTGCGAAGATCCACATGCACGCGCAGCCCCTTTGCCTCGAACTCTGCAGCAATGTCCTGTGCAAAGGACCGATGAGCATCTGCAATCGGCAGGATCGATACCTGCACCGGTGCCAACCAGAACGGGAAGTTCCCGGCGTAGTGCTCAATCAGGATCGAGATGAAGCGCTCCATCGATCCAAACGGAGCACGGTGGATGATCACTGGGCGGTGTTTCTGGTTGTCGGCGCCCATGTACTCCAGGTTGAACCGCTCGGGCATGACGTAGTCTACCTGCACAGTCCCTAGTTGCCATTTACGGCCAATTGCATCACGGACGATGAAGTCGATCTTTGGACCATAGAATGCTGCTTCGCCCTCACCGATAAAGTACTCCAATCCCATCTCGTCGGCAACTTCCTTGATCTCGCGTTGGGAGCGCTCCCAGAGAGCCAAATCGCCACCATATTTTTCGGAATTGTCGTCACGGAAACTCAATCGCGTGGAAACGTCCATGTTGAAGGTGCGGAACACCAGCTGCGTGAGCTCCACCACATTCTTGATCTCTTCCTTGAGCTGATCTTGCGTGCAGTAAATGTGGGCATCGTCCTGCGTGAATCCCCGCACACGACTCAGTCCGTTCAACTCACCCGACTGCTCATACCGATACACGGTGCCAAACTCCGCCAGTCGCACTGGCAGATCGCGGTAGGAATGGGGCTTGTTGGCATAGATCTGGTGGTGGTGCGGACAGTTCATCGGCTTGAGCAGGTACTGCTCGTCTTCCACCGTGATGGGATCGTACTGAGAGTCGGCGTAGTATGGATAGTGGCCCGATGTCTTGTACAGTTCCAGATTACCGATGTGCGGAGTGATCACTTCCTGATAACCACGCTTCTTCTGTTCATCACGGAGGAAGGCTTCAAGGCGACGGCGCAAGGTGGTTCCATTCGGCAACCACACGGGCAAGCCCCCTCCCACCATTGGCGTGATGGTATAGATTTCCAGCTCCTTGCCCAGCTTGCGGTGATCCCGCTTTTCGGCCTCCTCACGCTGATGCAGAAACTCTTCCAGCATTTGCTTCTTGGGGAAGGTTACGCCGTAGATGCGCGTGAGCTGCTTGCGCGATACATCACCACGCCAGTAGGCGCCAGCCACACTAAGAAGTTTCGGAAACTTCAAGTGTCCCGTATGTGGCACGTGCGTTCCGCGGCATAGGTCGGTGAAGTCTCCTTGTCGGTAAAACGTTACCTCCTGGCCCTTCAGTCCATCGAGGAGCTCCAGCTTATACTCATCACCTTTTTCGGTAAAGTAGTTCACAGCGTCCTGCCAAGTGATCTCAATCCGCTCGTAGGCCGACTCACGCTTGGCCAACTCCTTCATCTTCTCTTCGATGGCCGGCAGGTCGTCCACACTGATACGAGTATCACCGGGAAGGTCGACGTCATAGTAGAAGCCGGTCTCGATGGGCGGACCTATACCAAACTTGATGCCGGGATAGAGCCCTTCCAGAGCCTCGGCCATCAAGTGGGCCGACGAGTGCCAAAAGATCTCCTTGCCTTCATCATCGGAGAAGGTCACGATGCGCACGCGAGCGTCGGACTGTATGGGCCGCGACAGGTCGTATGGAGCGTCGTTCACCATGATACCCAGAGCGTTGCGCGCCAGGCCTTCGGAAATGTCGGTAGCGACCTGCATGCCCGTAACCCCAGCAGGGTACTGCCGCACGTCGCCATTGGGAAGCGTAATCGAAATCATGTGCAAAGTTACGGAAGCCCTGGCGCTTCAGCCTCGGCTCTTCTCGTCCCCGAATACAACTCGTATTCGAAGAGACGGCATTCAACATCGGCCGACCAGAACGGCGTCTTCTTCGAGGAAGCCAATCCAACCTTCTTTGCCAGCTGCAGATTACCAGTGAAGATGTATCCGGTATAGCCCGTGCAGGCCTGCTTGAACCAGTCTCCAATGGCTGCATAGGTTTCTACCAACTCCGACTCGACGCCCAGACGCATACCGTACTCGGGGTTGAGGATCACGATGTCGTGGCCGCTCGGCTGCTTAGGAAGTCGTGGTAGGGGGCTTTCGCGAAAGTCGCACACCGTGAAGCGCACATCGCGTCCCACACCTGCCGCAATCGCATTCTGTTTGGCCTTATCCACTACCCAGCCATCGTTATCGCTGGCAACAATCTGCATACCCTCGGGCAACCGCTGGTGGGCCTGCTTGCGGGCCTGCATACGGGCCTCGTTCCATGCCTTGACATCCGTCGGGAGAAGGTGCAACAATCCGAAGTTGCTGCGTAGGGTACCTGGGGCAATGTTCCGCGCCATCAGTGCAGCCTCGATGGCAAGTGTACCGCTACCACACATGGGATTGATCACGTGGCCAGCCCCCTTCCATACCGTACTCATCAGGACCGCTGATGCCAGCGACTCGCGAAGTGGGGCTTTACCAGGATGCTTTCGGTAGCCACGATCGGATAGCGGCGTACCAGATGTGTCCACGTACACCATGCAGGTGTCATCATGCCAGTAGAGAAACACCACGCTGCGATCGGTTCGAGGGCCGGCATCCGGACGACTTCCGTGCACATCACGCAGGCGATCGACAACGGCATCCTTGCACTTGAGGTTCGCAAATGCGGTGTTGGTAATGCTGGGTGTGCGGATACTGCTGATCACGCTCAGGTAGCCATCTACGGGAATCCACTCTTCCCATGCAACCGTGTGGACGGCATCGTACATCTCCTGCGCTGTACGTGCAGGAAACGACCCTACACGCCATAACACCCGATGCGCCGTGCGCAGCCAGAGGTTAAGGTGATAGCATGCCTCATATGGAGCGTCGATCTCTACGCCGGCCGGAAGCACCGACGTGACGGTATAGCCAAGGGCGCGCACTTCTTCGGCGAGCAGGTGCGGAAGCTCCCGCGGACAGGTAACGAGAATCATGCGCTGATCACTTACTGATAATGACAAACTCCACCCGACGATTCATCTGACGACCTTCGTCGGTGTCGTTTGTGGCGATGGGTTTGCTCTTGCCGTAGCCCTTAGCCAGCAGTCGCTCTTCGTTGATGCGGCGCATCTCTACGAGGTAGGTTCGCACAGCTTCAGCTCTCTGCCTTGAGAGGCGCTCGTTCAAGGCATCATTGCCACGGGCGTCGGTATGACCGGCAATCTCTACGCGCATTGTAGGCGTAGTGGTCATGGCTTGGGCAAGTCGGTCGAGTTCAGGATAGGACTCCGGACGCAACTGAAACTCGTTGCGGTCGAAGAAGATGTTGTTAAGCTGCACCACGGCACCCTGTTCAATCGGCACGAGGTAGAGATCCTGCGTACGTTCATTGAACTCTGTGACGTCCGTAAGGTCTAGGTTCTCGTTCACCGAGAGATAGCCTTCGGCCGTTGCTCGGAAGCCATACCGCTCTCCGGACGGCAGTGCAATCTTGTAGGCACCGGTGGTTGGCGTTGAGCGAGCGGTGCCTACTTCCTTGCCTTTTGGCAAGAGTTCGTAGGAGATCGTTGCTTCAACTGGTTTACCGGTGACTTTGTTCAACACCCTGCCCGACACCATCGTCACCGGTCGTGGGCGGGCCACTTCCGGAAGCTTGATGCGGAAGATGTCACCGGCACCGTACGTGTTGGTGTACGACACATAGTAGGCATAGGCGCCATCAGCAGGAATGGTGTAGTACAGGTCCCAACCGGACGTGTTGATCGTTGGACCAAGGTTTTCCGGCGTGCTCCAATTCGTCCACGTGGAATCGAGACGTCGGGTGACGAAGACGTCGAAGGCTCCAAAACCTCCATGGCCGTCCGAGGCAAAGTAGAGTGAGGTGTTATCAGAGGCAAGAAACGGCGTTACCTCACTTCCGCTGGAGTTTACCGCCGCTCCCATGTTGAGGGGCTCCGACCATGTGCCATCACTCTGCACAAACGACACGTACAAATCCTTGGCACCCTTGGAATCCTCTCGATCAACGGTCATCACCAGAGTCTTGCCATCGTTGCTCAGGGCAAACTCTCCGTAGCGGTCGTTGTTGTAAAAGTTCTTGATGGTAAGGGGCTGTGGCGTGCTCCACCCGGATGCCGTGCGGTAGGCCATGGCTACACTTCGGGGCTTGGACCGACCATCGCTATACCCATCCCCCACCAGTGCGGTGTTCCCGTCCGGTGTGATTGAACACAGGTAGTTGTTGTCCCGGTTGTTCAGGGGAATTCCGATGTTCACCGCCTCGCCCCAGGTGCCATCAGCCTGCAACTCGCTCAACCAGATATCCTGACGCCCCCCACCGAAGTTTTCAGGCGCGTGGCTGCGGCAGAAGTACAAGGTTTTCCCATCTGGTGAAATCACCGGAAGGATGTCGTCATACTGACTGTTCACGGCAGGCCCGAGATTCTCGGGTTGGGCGTGCGCAGCTACGGAAGCTGCGCACAACAGGATAACCAGAGCGAGGTGCTTCATGCGGAATTACTTCTTCGTGATCGTCATCTCGATCTTCTCCAGTGGATTGTCGCGACCGTCACGAGGACTGTTCACGATGGCATCGGCAACTTCCATTCCACTGATCACTTCACCGAAGGCCGTGTACTGATTGTCCAGCCAAGGTGAGTCGGCCACGCAGATGAAGAACTGACCGCCAAAGCTGTTGGGGTCGTTGGTGCGGGCGGCCGAAATCACGCCACGGGCATGCTTGCGATCGTTGAACTCCGCATCAACCTTCTCGGGGTATCCGCCAGAGCCCCATACCTCACGAGGACGGTCCTTAGAGTTTGGATCGCCGCCCTGAATCATGAAGTTGGGGATGACACGGTGGAAGGCCGTCTTGTTGTAATAGCCTTCTGCCACACGAGCGTCAAAGAAGGCACAATGCTTGGGAGCGACCTCTGGCCAAAGCTTGATCACCATTTCTCCGAGCTCAGTATTGCCTTGCACCACCTTGATCACGTACATGTATTCTGATGTCATCGTTGCACTACCTGTTGTTTTCTTCTTGGTTGTTTGGGACGTCTGACCGTACAGGGACCCTGCCTGTACCATCGTGAAGAGAACCGACCATGCCAGCATATACACTATGCGCATCGCTCACAACTCCTGTTGACTATAAATGGAAGACTACTGCTTTCGTATCGAGTATACACGGATAGGACGCTTGGGCAGCCCATCGCCATCTCCCAGAACACCGGGTTCGACATCTACGCTGCCAATGGCATCCACCACATCCAGTCCGTCGATCACGCGCCCAAAGATCGTGTATTGTAGCGGAAGTGTGGCTGCCGAATCCAAGCACACGAAGAACTGACTCGTGCCGGTACCTGGCGCCGGCTTGCGAGCCATGGCTACAACGCCATGCACATAACCCATCTTGGCCGATTTCGTTTCGGGATCGAGTTCTTCGGCAAGGGGCTCACCCGATGCAGTTTGCCCTCCTCGCCCCCACTCCCGGCGTGCCTTCCGCTCCCGCGTCTTGCGGTCTCCCATCTGAATCACGAAATGATGCGCTACACGGTGAATCAGGATACCGTCGTAGTACTTCTTGGCAACAAGACCCAGAAAGTTCTCTACGGTGTTCGGTGCGTCCGTTCCATACAAACCGATCGAAAAGGATCCCATCGACGTCCGCACAACCACCTCGTCCGTAATGTCGGCAAGATGATCGTTGGTGATCTCAAGTGCTTCGTTGATGGCCGGCGGCTGGACCTGTTCCTTTTCGACGCTGTCGCCGCCAGACGGTGACGGCGTCTCTGACTGTGGAGAACACGACGTGAGGAGAATCACCGCACCCAAGGCTACGCGGTACAGCACGAACGACTTCAAGCTATGGTTGCGCAGGTATCGCAGCAGAAAGGCAATCGACCAGTAGCCACTCACGCCGGCTGCAACGGTAGCTGCTAGCAGCTCGGCCCCTCCACGATCCCATTGAAGATGGTCGAGCTCGCCAATGAACTCCAACAGACCTGCACCGCCTATGGCCGGGATCGACATCAAAAACGAAAACCGTGCCGCATGCTCCCTGGTAAGCCCCCTGAACAGTCCAGCCATGATCGTTGTGCCACTGCGAGACGATCCCGGCACCAAGGCCAGCACTTGGGCACAGCCGATCAGGATGGCATCCACCACCGTCATCTGCGAGGACGTCTTTGTGAACTTGGCTGTACTATCGGCCCACCAGAGAAGGGCACCTACACCAATCAGTCCCGTTGCAATCACGGACATTTCCTTGGTCACCGACCCTTCGATCACATCCTTCAATGCAAGGCCTACCACCACAATTGGGATTGTACCGACAAGTATGAACCATCCCATCCGGGCATCCGTACCTTGCTTTGAAATAGGCTTTCGGCCCGAGCCAACATTCTCGCCTACAAATGCACGGAGAATCGAAGTGATATCCCTGCGGAAGAAAACAAGAACTGCCAGAAGTGTCCCGAGCTGGATGGTGGCCATAAAGGCAGTCCACCGTTCAGGATGTGCCGGATCGATCACGTCAAGCCAGGCGGCTGCAAGCGTCAGGTGGGCAGTACTGGAAATCGGGATGAACTCCGATAATCCCTGGATCACGCCAAGCACGATGGCAACAAGCATAGTCATAGGTTAGTGTGCCTCATACCACGATTGTCCCCAACCCGTATCCACAACAATCGGCACACCTTCCAACGGCAGTGCACGCTCCATCTCTTCTCTCACGAGCGTGGTGACCTGCTCACGCTCATGTTGAGGAACTTCCAGCAGGAGCTCATCATGAACCTGCAGCATCAGCAGCGCCTGCACCTGCTCGCGACGCATGCGCCGATCCACGTTGATCATGGCGATCTTCATCATGTCGGCTGCGGTACCCTGAATCGGCATGTTTACGGCTGCGCGCTCCGCGGCTGCTTGTAACTGTCGGTTCTGACTATTAATGAGTGGGAATAGTCGGCGTCGACCACGCAACGTAGTAGCATATCCGCGATCGCGGGTTGTGGCAATGGTGGTATCGATGTAGTTCTTGATCCCAGGATACTTCTCGAAGTACTGTGCAATAATCTGCTGTGCTTCGTGACGTGGCAAGCCCAACTGTTGCGCCAAGCCGAAAGCCCCCTGCCCATACATGATGCCGAAATTGACCGTTTTGGCAATCCGGCGTTGGTCACTCGACACCTCATGCATTGGCACGTCAAACAGCGTTGCCGCAGTGGCAGCATGCACGTCGGCACCCTGAGCGAATGCCTCCAACAAACTGGCGTCACCAGACATCGAGGCCATGATACGCAGCTCGATCTGGGAGTAGTCTGCCGAGAGAATGCACCATCCCTCACGCTGAGGCACGAAGGCCTTGCGGATCTGCTGACCGAGCTCGGTGCGAACGGGGATGTTCTGGAGATTCGGCTCTGTGCTGGACAGTCGCCCCGTTGCCGCTACAGTCTGGTTGAAGGTCGTGTGCACACGCCCAGTGTGCGGGTGGATCATGCGAGGAAGTGCTTCAACGTACGTCGATCGGATCTTCTCCACCTGGCGATAGTCCAGAACCATGCGGGCAATGGGAAAGGTCTCGGCCAGCTCGTTCAGCACACTACTGTCGGTGGAGTATCCCGTCTTGGTTTTCTTCGCAGCTGGCAGCATCATCTTGTCGAACAGGATGGTACCCAGCTGCTTCGGCGACGAAATCGTAAACTCCTCACCCGCTTCGTGCCAGATTTCTTGCTCGAGTCTTCGTGCCTCCGATCGCGTGAAGTCAGCGATGGTCCCCAAGGCTTCCGGGTCGACACAGATCCCGTTGTACTCCATGGTCACCAGCACCGATACTGCCGGAAACTCAATCTGCTGTGCCAACTCTACGAGAGCTGCACGCTCCAGCTCCGGCCGCAGAGCATGTGTCAGTTGAAGAGCAACGTCGGCGTCCTCGCCGGCGTACTCGGTGACCACACTCGGATCAACCTCGCGCATCGAGATCTGCTCACTACGCTTTTCACCAATGAGCGACGTGATGGAAATCGGTCGATACTGCAGCCAACGCTCAGCCAGTGCATCCAGGTTGTGCTTCTGGTCGGGATCGAGCAGGTAGCTGGCCAGCATCGTATCAAAAACAATAGGGCAGAGATCAACATCATACCGACGCAGGACCAGAGCATCGTACTTCAGGTTCTGGCCTACCTTGCCGATGGATGGATCCTCGAGCAGTGGCTTCAGCGCATGAATCACTTCGTGCACCGGTAGACCGTGGCGGTCGTCATTGCCAAACAGGCTGGCCGCAGCATCACCCGTGGAATTGTCGTCGACGTCGATGTACCAAGCGCGTCCCGGACGATCGCTCAGGGCCACGCCTACAATCTCGCAGCGCATGGCATCCAAACCAGTGGTTTCGAGATCCACACTCAGCTCGGTACATCCCTTGATGTGTTCGAGGACGTCGTGCAACGCACCGGGCGTATCAACCAGGGTGTAGTCGTGATCCACATCGGAGAGTGTCCGCAGCTGGTTTCCATTCGTAGCGTCGATACCGATGTCCACACCCGAGTGCTGGGCGTAATCGGCGAATTTCCGGCGTAGGGAATGGAAGTCGAGTTCCTGACAGAGCTGATCCAGTGCCGTGTAGTCCATAACCTTGCGGGTCAGGGCTACTCGCTTTGCATCGATAGGTACATCTGTGTGGATCGTTACCAGCTGTTTGGAGAGGAAGGCCATCTCGCGGGAGGCCTCCAGCTTCGACTTGAGCGAGGCTTTCTCCACCTGGTCTAGATGCTCATAGACCTTCTCGAGAGACCCAAACTGCTCAATCAGCGGAATGGCGGTTTTTTCTCCAACACCCTTTACCCCAGGTACATTATCGGAGGCATCTCCGATGAGAGCCAGAACGTCGATAACGTGCTCGGGACCAACGCCAAACTTCGCACGCACCTCCGAGGCCGTGTACACATCGTACTCTCCTACGTTCTTACCCGGACGAAGGATTGACACCTTATCGGTGACCAGCTGGAAGTAGTCTTTATCCGATGTGACACACAAAATCTTGTGGCCGTCGTGCGACTCTCGCCGTGCAATCGTACCGATGATGTCGTCGGCCTCGAACCCTGGCAGCTCCACCTGCTCCAGCCCCATGGCGGTAATCAAACTCTTGATGCGTGCCAATTGGGGAACAAGGTCATCCGGAAAGGCGTCACGGTGAGCTTTGTACTCTGGATACAATTCGTGCCGAAAGGTTGGCTGAGCCGTATCGAACACCACGGCAATCGCATCGGGATCATGCTTGTCCAGCAGGGACGTCAGAATGTTTGCAAAGGCAAACACGGCGAACGTTGGTTCACCCGTCGCCGACTTCATTCCCGTACGCTGCAGAGCGTGATAGGCGCGAAACACCAGCGAAAAACCATCAATCAGGATGAGAGGTCCAGGCATGGCTCAAGTTAGGGAGGTCGTACATTTGCTCATGCATTTGCGTGAGGAATTGTGATCGAACTTGCTGAGCTCCTGCCCTGGGCGGGCTTCCTTCTGGTAGTCACCATCTTACTGGCGCTGGACCTTGGTGTGTTCAATCGAACACCCCACGTGGTGAAGCTCAGCGAAGCACTAGGCTGGGTTGTAGTATGGGTAAGTCTGGCGCTGGCCTTCAACGGCTACGTGTACTACTCGCGCGGACCGGAGGCCGCCACGGAGTTCTTTGCCGGCTACCTATTGGAACAGTCGCTGTCCGTGGACAACATCTTCGTGATCATCTTGATTCTGCGATACTTCAAGGTAGCCCCGCAGTATCACCACAAGGTGCTGTTCTGGGGAATCATTGGTGCCGTTGTCATGCGCGGCGTGATGATCGGCGTGGGTGCGGCGCTGATTCATGCCTTCGACTGGATCTTCTACGTGTTTGGCGCTTTCCTGATCTTCACCGGGATCAAGATGGCCTTCTCTTCCGAGGAGGCGGCCGACATGGAAAACAACACGGCCGTAAAGCTGTCCCGCCGGTTCCTTCGGATTACCAACGAGTACCATCAGGATCAGTTTTCCGTAATGAAGGATGGCGTGCGGTACTTTACACCCCTCTTCGTCGTGCTGCTTACGATCGAGTTTACGGACCTGATCTTTGCCGTCGACTCCATCCCGGCCATCTTCGCCATTACCGACGACACCTTCATCGTGTTCACGTCGAACATCTTTGCGGTGATGGGCTTGCGATCAATGTTCTTTGCCGTATCGGGTGTGATGAACCTGTTCCACTACCTGAAGTACGGACTGAGTCTGATCCTGAGTTTTATCGGCGTAAAGATGTTCATCAGCAACTGGTACCACATTCCCGTGGAGTATGCCCTCGGTACCATTGCCGTGATCCTAGCCATCTCCATTGTGGCCTCGATCATGTTCCCGGCTAGCGACCACAATGCGGACACCTCGGATGATCAGCATCCGTAGGGGGCTTTTTCCAGACGAGTTCGGCGAAACCACTCACGAGAATACCCGTTGGAATGGCAAACAAGCCTAGACCGAGAACCGCTGTCAGTGCACCCAGTACCTTACCGAACGTGGTCACGGGATAGACGTCGCCATATCCCACGGTGGTAATTGTCATGGCCGACCACCACATCGTGGCAGGGATACTGTGAAACTTGTCCGGTTGAGCTACACTCTCGGCGTCGTACATCAGCGCCGACGACAGTACCAGAAGAAACGAGATAAAGAACACTGAGCTTACCAGTGGATGTCGCTTGGCAACAACCACCTCACGAATCATCTGCAGTGCTTGAACATATCGCGAGAGTTTGAGCAGTCGCGTCAGCCGCAACAGACGGGCCAGCCGAAGAGTGCGGAGAGAGTATCCGAAGAACGGCACCACCGATGGCAGAATTGCCAACACATCGATGACTGCCATTGGCGTGGTAACGTAACGCAGTCTGCCCAGTACCGGATGATCATAGCGGGGATCTTCAACACAGGACCACAGACGCAGCAAGTACTCCGCAACGAAGACCACCACAACAAGGAGATCGATGCGCACGAGCCACGAGCCATAGGACTGGCGAATCTCAGGTATCGATCCCACGATGACCACTGCTACCGAGGCAACAATG
Organism: Candidatus Kapaibacterium sp.; assembly: GCA_030833725.1. Taxonomy (GTDB): domain Bacteria; phylum Bacteroidota; class Ignavibacteria; order Kapaibacteriales; family Kapaibacteriaceae; genus OLB6. Next base: position 27,618 of record JAURGP010000010.1, read on the forward strand.
ACGGTGATCAGCGTCCACCGAACCAAGAGTGCAGAGATAGCTGGACTCCGCTCATCCAACATTGCGTACGTCCACTGACGGAGCGACCGATACTTCGACATACCACCTACCTTTGTGATGTGAACACAGCGAATCTACATGTTCAGCCGTTGCTAGCGCTGGTTGCTGCTGTTTGTATCGCAGTTCTCTCAAGCTGTGCATCTGCCTCGACTTCAGCCTCGACTTCAGCGTCGACTTCAGCGTCGACACCATTGTTGAGCTATGCCAGCGAACTTGATGGCACACCGTACTGCTATGGTGGGGCAACCACGGACTGCTTTGACTGTTCAGGGTTCGTCACTCACTGCTACCAGAAGTTCGGGCTGTCACTGCCCCGAACCACGTCAGAATTGTATGCCATCGGTGAGCGAGTGATTGATGGTCTTCGTCCGGGGGATCTCGTGTTCTTCAACACAAACGGTCGATCGGTATCCCACGTTGGCATCTACCTCGGCGATGATCGGTTCATCCATGCCTCCACATCTCGTGGCGTCATCACCTCGATGCTGACCGAGCGATACTGGCAGCAGAGGTATCTGGGTGCCCGCCGCCTCCCGTAGCCTCCCGTAGGCTGCCAACATGACATGTCATCTTGCCCTAGATGGCGCATTCCAGACGTTGCACATGCCAGAATGGCAGCATTTGATGTTTGGCACGGTTTTCCGAGACATCATTTCCGTACCCAAAAACGAACATTTGAACCCGAAAGGAATACCAATGGGAAAAATTATCGGAATCGACCTCGGAACAACGAACTCCGTGGTTGCCGTGATGGAAGGCACCTCACCGGTCGTGATCGCTAATAGTGAAGGCGGTCGGACGACTCCATCCATCGTAGGCTTTACCAAGGGTGGTGAGCGCCTGGTTGGTCAGGCTGCAAAGCGCCAGGCCGTTACCAACCCGTCGAACACGGTTTACTCCATCAAGCGCTTCATGGGCCGTCAGATGGCCGAAGTCAGCGAAGAGTCCACGTCGGTACCCTACAACGTGGTAGCGGGCGACAACAACACCGCTCGTGTGGACATTGATGGCCGTGTGTACTCTCCGCCTGAGATCTCGGCCATGATTCTGCAGAAGATGAAGCAAACCGCCGAGGAGTACCTAGGCGAGAAGATCACGGAAGCGGTGATCACCGTTCCAGCCTACTTCAACGACGCCCAGCGTCAGGCTACCAAGGATGCAGGCGAGATTGCCGGTCTTACGGTAAAGCGTATCATCAACGAACCAACCGCAGCTGCCCTGGCCTATGGCCTAGACAAAAAGGGTGTGAACCAAACCGTTGCCGTCTATGACCTGGGCGGTGGTACGTTCGATATCTCCGTACTCGAGATCGGCGACGGTGTGTTTGAAGTGAAAAGCACCAATGGTGACACGCACCTCGGTGGCGACAACTTCGATCATCGTCTGATCGAGTTCCTGGCCGATGAGTTTCAGAAGCAGGAAGGGATCGATCTCCGCAAGGATGCCATGGCACATCAGCGTTTGCGCGAAGCTGCCGAGAAGGCCAAGATCGAACTCTCCGGTGCCTTGCAAACGGACGTCAACCTGCCGTTTATCACAGCAACGCAGGACGGACCAAAGCACCTCAACGTGAACATCACACGTGCCAAGTTCGAGTCGCTCTGCTCCGACCTCTTCGATCGGTCGCTAAAGCCCCTTGAAGCCGCACTCCGCGATGCCAACCTTACTCCATCACAGATCGATGAAGTGATTCTGGTAGGGGGCTCAACGCGCATTCCGAAGATTCAGGAACTGGTCAAGAACTTCTTTGGCAAGGATCCATCGAAGGGTGTGAACCCCGACGAGGTTGTTGCCATTGGCGCTGCCATTCAAGGTGGAGTACTGGCCGGTGATGTAAAGGACGTGTTGCTGTTGGACGTAACGCCACTGTCGCTTGGTATCGAAACCATGGGTTCGGTGATGACCACCATGATCCCGGCCAATACGACGATCCCCCACAAGAAGACGGAAACGTTCTCTACAGCATCCGATAGCCAACCCAGTGTGGAAATCCACATCCTGCAGGGCGAGCGTCCGATGGCCTCCGACAACAAGACCCTCGGCAAGTTCCACCTGGACGGTATCCCACCGGCACCGCGGGGAGTCCCGCAGATCGAGGTCACCTTCGACATCGATGCCAACGGTATCCTGAGCGTTACTGCAAAGGACAAGGCTTCCGGCAAGGAGCAGAACATCCGCATCACGGGTTCCAGCGGTCTGGACAAGTCCGAGGTGGAAAAGATGAAGCGGGAAGCCCAGGAACATGCCGCAGAGGACAAGAAGCGCAAAGAGGACATCGAAGTGAAGAATCAGGCCGACAACCTGATCTACAGCACCGACAAGCAGCTCAAGGACTTCGACGACAAGCTGGATGCCGACACCAAGGACCGCATTACCAAGGCTAAGGATCGTCTCCAAGATGCTGTGAACAACAACCCTGCCGACGTGCGTCCGGCCATGGATGCACTGAATCAGGTGTGGAGCGAAGCGTCGACGAAGATGTACGAGCAGAGTGCCGCCAGCGAACAGGCCGGAGCTGAGCAACCCTCTGCCGAAGCCGACGCTGGTGTTGAAGATGCCGACTTCACCGTTGTGGACGACCAGAAGTAACATCAGCCACCCAGCCTGAGCCCAACACGCTCCGGCAAGTAAGCATACCACAAGCCCCCTTGCAACCTGCATGCGAGGGGGCTTTGTGTTATTTTCCCACATGGTAACTACTCGGTCTCGCGTTGTAGAGCTCAGTGAGCACTCACCCGTTCAAGTGTTCGGATTTGTTGGCATTGCCCTAGGGGTTGCCACACTCCTGTTCATGTTTGTCGCCTCTCCGTTGTTGGAGCTGTTTTTCGAGAACTTCTTGCGCAGTGCCGTTGTGCGAGATGGCTCGGCTGTCGTGTACCGAATTGCGGAAAACCGACAGGACGAAATCCTTGTCACATCTCCGTACACCACGTGGGCCTTGGTTGACCCCTTCACGGTTGGAAGGCTACCGTCTGTCCGTGTGGACGACCAGGGAACGTTTGTACAGCCCTCATACCGTGCCGAGTACGTCTTTCGGCCGTTCATCGCTCTGGCTCCCTTCACGCTGGTAGGGGGCTTTGCCTTCGCTGCCCTGCTCACCACGTTGCTCGGTGGACCCCTCGGTTTCCTCTCCCAGAAGATTCAGCGGGAAGTGCTTGTCGCGTTGGACCGCTTAGCCCTGGCACAGTTTGGTGAGCATACACCGCAGGAGGTCCAGCAGCTTCAGAAGGATCTCCTTCGCGCAGATGTTCGCAGGCTCCATGACCTGGCCGATGTGTACGGTGTGTCGTTCAGCGATCTTGAGTTGCTTCAGCAGGCTGTGCTGTGGATGGAGGCATCCGGTGCAACAAGAATTCGCCGGTCGCTGGTAGCGATCAAGTTCTACATGCGCGAGTACTTCACGGATCGCTACGCCAACACGATCCTTGGACTGGTGTACATGGGAGCTGCCGTGTTGATCATTGTGATTGGCATTCGCGGATTGAAGTTTCTACCGGCCACCGATCCGAGCGTAGTGCTGAGTGCCTTGGCGCTGGAGTTCATGCTGCTGATCACGTATGCGGCGGTATTGATGTACGGACGCACTGAGGAGAGCCCGGGTCTTCGCATTCAGGGAGTGGGGTCGGGGGCAGCGTCGCAAGCAGCGTCGGAAGGTGATCGTGAATCTGAACAGCTCCTCCGGGCCTTTCTCGCGATCCGTCGGTCAGGTCCGGATCGTTCGCAGGGAGAACGGTCATGACGATTCCCGGAAGAGAAGATCTCGCGCAGGTTCTCAACCGCGCACTGGCCGAGGTGCGCAGTGGTCGCGGCTCGCTGCTGTTCCTTCGTGGTGAGGCTGGGATGGGAAAGTCGCACGCAGTTACTGCACTCGCCGAAGCGGCGAAATCAACAGGACAGCCGTGCGTCCGCGTGGATTGCACACCTCCGATCGGTTCGATCCAGGTGGCCTCCATTCAACCTCTGCAACCCTTCGGACGAGCAATCGAACTTCTCTACATGGAGAGTGAGCAGGCAGCAAAGAAACGCCTGGCAATGAACATTGGCATGTCGCTGCTGGCTTCGCTACCGATTGCCGGCGACATCTTCTACGCCGTAAAGGCCATCACGCAGGACGTCGATGAGTACAAGCGAGAAACTGCTGCACTACAGCAGAAAAAGCGAACGGCCGTGGTGGAGTGTGTGGACGCTCTGGAGCGCGCGGCACAACAACAACCGTTTGTACTCCTCGTAGATGATGCCCATTGGTCCGACCCCCAGAGCATCGAGGTCCTCCGCATCCTTGCAGCGCGGATCTCGGAGATTCCTCTACTGTTGGTCTGCACGGTAACCTCCAGTCTTGCCGAGCGCGTGAACCTGCCCCTGGCTAGCCTCCTTCGCGATGTGCCGTCCCACGTACACAACCTGGTGCCTCTCACGCGTCAGGGCGTAGACGACGTTTTGGCTGCACTGGCGCCGATCATCGTTGCCACAGAACAGCAACGTGTCTTCTTGTTCGATCGCACAGCTGGCAGTCCAGGCATTCTGTTGGAGTACGTAGAGTACCTGCGTCGCACACAGCAGATCGATGCGGATGGATCCATTGCGTCTTCGGCCTTGGATGACCAAGGTCTGAAGCTGAGCGATCATCCAGCAACTGACATGCTCCTGCATGATGTACCGACAGATGATGCCATGACGCTAGCCCTGTGTGCCGCTGAGGGTAGGGAGTGCACGGCCTTCATGGTTGCTGCGCTGATGAATGTGGACGTGCTTACAGCAATACGCACGCTGCGACGCATCGAACACAGTACGGGCATGATTCGCAGCCTTGGCATGCGAACACGCTATGGTGTGAAGACCACCGTGTATGAGTTCACCCAATCCGTGGCCTACACGTTCTTCCTGCACTATCCGGAGTACGAAGAGCGGCGCCACCTCCATCAGCGCATTGCGGAGATCCTCACCCGTGAACACGATGCAGCAGCTCTTCAGGAGGTACGCCATCAGTTGGCGGCCGTGATAGCCGCGCATAGTCTAGAGATCGACGACACCGTAACGGCGGCACGCATGCTCCAAGAGAGCTACGATGGCTGCCTCCAGTTTGGAAGCCCGGAAACGGCACGTCTCATTCAGCAGGATTTCCTACTCCAACCCACCTTTGCAGATCTGCGCATCGCACCAGACACGAGCACAGAGTCGTCGACGGATTCCGGTGTACCAGTGGCCATCAACCAACAGCTTCGTTCGGCTGCTACCGCCCTACTCGATGGTGTGGCTGATCGATGTCTGAGCTTGGCACGCGTGGTACTCGACCAACCATCGTGCACCACGTCCGAGCGTGTGGAAGCACTCTGCCTTGCTGCACGCGCGTGCAGCGAGATTGGTGCCTCTGCTGATGCCATGGCCTACGTTGATGAGGCTAGTCAGTTGCCGGATGTAGGAATGCGCGATCAGTGCCTTCTCTTGAACGTACGAGCGGTACTGGCGATGCACTCAGGTGATGTGGAGATGGCGCGCATGCTTCTGCACGATGCCGCGCAGTTTGCCCAACGCCTCTCGGCCTCCAGCAGAATACTTACGCTAGGGAACATCATGCTTCTTCAGCGGCAGGCCGGCGAACCCGTTCAGGAACAGTTTCAGCGCACAGTCCGGACGCTGGTTGAGGATCGGTCGTGGTCGGGATTCAAGCAGGATTTATCGTCGGCACTAACGATGATTGCCTCCGTTCTGCTGTTGGTGGTGGGTGTAGGCATCAGTCGCGCCCAAGCCCCCTTCAATCCGCACGAGCGTTTGATGGAGCGGGCTCATCCCACACCGGTGGAACGAGCAGACCGGATGAAGGAAGAGATGCCGCTCGTACCGCTGATCCCACTGATCGATGAATCAGCTGTCTTCCCATCGATGTTCACCAATGTGCTCATGATCACCGAAGAGAACGATCCTCTGCCGGTGCAGAATGAGTCCTCGATTGCGGTGAACCCTCTAAACCCCCGAAACCTCATTGGATCGGCCGTCGACTATCGCAATAACTCGTCTACCAAGGCCTACTACAGCAGCGATGCTGGTCGTACGTGGAGTAACGTGGATCTTGGCCAAGCCCGCCCGGGATGGAGGTCCTCGAACGACCCATCGGTGTGTTTCGATCATCTGGGAAGGGGCTACCTGTGCTATGGCGGCTTCAACCGACAGGGAAATGCTCAGTTCGGCGAAAACGGTGTATTTGTGTCGATGACCGACGACGGCGGTGCCACATGGGCAACGACGCACATTGCCGTGATCATTCACACGGGACAGCAAACGGCTGATAGTGCGTTCGAAGACAAGTACTACATCCACGCCGACACGGCCCAGTCATCACCGCACCGGGGCAACCTGTACATCCCGTGGAAGCGTGTGATCAATAGCGACTCCTCCACACAGATCGTGATTGCCCGTAGTACTGACCGCGGACTGACATGGCTTCCACCAGTGGCTGTCAGTGACCGGTTTTCCCAAACCAGCGAGCATCCAACGTTTGGTCAGAGTTTCCCCCTTGCCCGCACTGGCCCGGATGGCAGCGTGCACCTCGTATGGAACTCCGGTACCGAGCAGGCAATTCGCTATGCTCGCTCTACCGACGGTGGTGAATCCTGGACGGAGCCACGGATTCTACACCGATACAATGCCTTCGGAACGAAGAGCGAGGTTGCGGGGAACGTGAATTCACGCGTGAAGGGTGTGGTCCGTGCCGAGGCGTATCCTACGCTGGCCATCGATAACACCGGTGGTCCGTTCAACGGCAATCTGTACTTGTGCTGGTCGGCCGATAGCATTCCCAACATCCACATGTCGCGTTCTACGGACAACGGCCAGACGTGGTCGGATCCAATGATGATCCACCCGGATGACCGCTTCGATCAGTTCTGGCCGTGGACGGCTATCGATCCGACAACCGGAGATGTGGCTACGATGTACTTCGACAGCCGCGACGACTCGGCGAACATTCTCGTGAATGCCTATGTGAGTCTGTCCACGGATGGTGGAAGCACGTGGATCGATCGACGTGTAGGTGACGATCAGAACGACCTCCGTCGGAATCCGTTTGCTGGCAACACCTTCGCTGGCGACTACAACGGTTGCGATTTCTACAACGGCATCGTCTACCCATCGTGGATCGATACCCGATTCACAAGTCCTACGAACAACTCCGATAACGACGTCTTCACGGCCATCGTGAACACGCGTGCTCCGGAAGCCCCTTCCACCTTCCGCGCTATCACCCTTCCTGACGCTCCTACGAGTATTGACCTCATATGGTCGGCCGTCGACAAGCGAACATTTGGTGAGCCCCTTGCCAACAGCGAAGCCGTCTTTGTCCTCGAGCGTGAGGGCACAAGAGTCGCGGAGCTGCCATTGTCGACACTCACCTACCTCGACACAGGCCTAACGATTCACCGCGAGTATCGGTACACACTGCGCGTGATTGCTGGAACCGATACCAGTGCACTGCGACACGCTTCAGCCTACGCTGGAGGATCTCGTCAGCCTGACCGGCCGAGGATCGTTGCCCTGCAGGGCCAGGAGGACGGCAGCATTCTTGTGACGGCTACCCTCCCAACCCGTCGACTGGATGGCACCACTCGCCTGTTGAATCTCGCAGCCGTGACCATCCACGCTGGTGCCTACACGCAGGAGTTCACTGCTGCCGTGCAGGACACGGGCCGTACGATGGAGTTCCGCGTACAGGCCCCAGCCGATGGATGGTATGCGGTTGCTGCGCAGGTGATGGATGCCAACGGTGAGGAGAGTCCACGCACGGACTCCATGATGACCTTCACGGGTTCCCTTGACTGGCGTCGTGAATCCTTCGACACCATGCCCAATCTGTATGTGATCAGTGGGCCGTGGGATCGCGTGACCAACTTTGCCTACTCTGAGCCGGGCTCCCTTCACGATACTCCGCAGGGCGACTATGCTGCTCGCTCCCGAGATACGGTCGTGCTCTATCCGCATCGCATCGCTCCCCCACGTGGTAGTGCCGGTGTACTTTCCTACCGCATCGCGGCCTTCTTCAAGGATCGCGACTCCGCCATCGTAGAGTACGCCTGGGACGCTGCCGGCCCCTGGATTCTAGCAAAGGCCTACAACGAAACAACGTACTCCCGGTGGAGCAATCCACTGTTGGGCGACGATGCCTGGCTGTACGATGCCATCGTCCTTGAACACCCTGCCGGTCAACAGCCGGAGAACGAGGACACGGTCTATGTGCGCTTGCGCACCTACGCCAACATTACGGGCCAGTCCGATGGCCTCTACATCGACGACATCTCGATCGATGTGACGTCGTCGGTTCAGAGCAGCTCTGCGACAATCACCAGCGTCTATCCGCAACCAGCACGCACCCACGTCGTTGCCGACCTCTCTAACGAGCTGTTGGTCGATCACTGCGAATTGATCGATCTCACTGGCTCTGTGGTCATCTCACCGTGGCAACAAACTGGCCGCACGCTCCTCCTGGATGTCCGTAGTGTCCCATCCGGCGTGTACACCCTGATCGTTCGCACGGGGCGCACACTTCAGCGCAAGAGCATTCAAGTTCTTCGGTAAGGGGCTTTGGGTGAGGGGGCAGCTCAGTTACTCCCCCTTCATCCCCTTCAACTCGAAAGAAATCTTCGTGCCAATGTTGGGTTGACTCTCTACCGTGAGGGTCGCGTTGTGTGCCTCGAGGATGTGCTTCACGATCGCAAGGCCAAGGCCGGTGCCTCCTACGGCGCGGGAGCGGTCCTTGTCCACGCGGTAGAAGCGTTCGAAGATGCGGTTGATGGAGTCGGCGGGAATTCCTACGCCTGTGTCTTCTACGGAGATGCGCACACGGTCGTTGAGCGCAGACCCGTGTACGGTGACAGTTCCCCCATCGCGGTTGTACTTGATGGCATTGTCAATCAGGTTTGTCATCACCTGAATCAGACGCTCTTTGTCTCCAAACACCGTAAGTGTTGTGCCGGCTGGTACATCTAGGACTACGGACACATTGCGCTGGGTTCCTCGAATCTCCATGGTGTGCACAAGATCGTGCAGGAGATCCGCCATGTCGAAGTATCGAAAGGACATGCGCAGTTCGCCACTCTCGATGCGAGAGATGTCGATGAGATCACTGAGGAGCGCGTTCAAACGAAGGGCGTTTTGATAGGCCTTTTCGAGAAACTGTCGGCTGACCGATGGATCGTCCAGCGCACCGTCAATCAGAGTTTCGAGGTATCCCTGCACGGAGAAGATCGGTGTGCGAAGCTCATGCGATACGTTGCCGACAAACTCGCTGCGGACGCGCTCGAGGCGTTTCATTTCGGCGATGTCTCTGGTAGCCTTTTCGGCCAGCGTATTGATGGCCGTGGCAACATCGGCAATCTCTGACGTGGCCAGTGCAGGCACGTCGATCTCTGACTGCTGAGCCCCCTGCACGATGGCTCGTGTAGCCTCCTGGATGCGCTGTAGCGGCTCGACCACATGGGTTCGCACGATCCTCTGGACGCTGAGATACATCATGGTACCGCCCAAGACCATCACCGTAATCAGCAGCGTTACGGTGAGGGGCGAGATCGCACTCATGGAATCCGTGACGATCAGCACTGCAGATACTCCGAGTGCCATGATGATCGTGCTTGCAGCGATACTGCGGGACAGTACGTGCGATGCCGTTCTGCGAGGTGACATGCCTCCAAGTTAGGAGACTTGTTCGCGAAAACGATACCCGACGCCCTTGACGGTTTCAATCCACGAGGAGTAGTCGCCGAGTTTCTCGCGAATCTTCGAGACGTGTACGTCCACGGTTCGGTCGATGACGTAGACACTCTCTCCCCAAATGCGACGCAGGAGCGACTCTCGCGTGAAGACCTTTCCACTATTAGCGGCAAGGAAAGCCAGCAGTTCGAACTCCTTCTTGGGAAAGAAGATTTCCTTTCCCTCGATCTTGACCGTATAGTTCTGGCGGTTGATCTCCAGAACACCTACGCGCAGTACCTCGGGAACGGCAATCGTTTCGGTCCGGACCGTCTCACCACCACGGCGCAGAATCGTCTTGACTCGCGCAATCAGCACGCGAGGACTGATGGGCTTTTGAATGTAGTCGTCGGCACCCAGTTCCAAGCCGAGGATCTGATCGATCTCACCGGACTTTGCTGTGAGGAACATGATCGCGGAGGTGGATGTCGCAGCATTCTGTCGGAGCGATCGACATACCTCAAAGCCATCCATGCCAGGCATCATAATGTCCAGGATGACCAGATCGGGCAGGTGCTCGAGCGCACGCTGCACTGCCTCTGTTCCGTTACTCGCCGTGACGACCGTATAGCCTTCTTTGCTCAGGTTGTAGGAGATGAGATCTACAATGTCCTGTTCGTCGTCTACAACAAGTATCTTCTTTTCCAGTGCCATAGCAGCCGTCCCTCTATAGAGGTGGAGGTAGTTCCCAAAACTATGGCCGGGGTGGCATCACATTACCGTAAAATACTCGTTACATTGGCTCTGCGAAGCCGCTTCAGACGTTGTATTTTACTGCGTGTCTACCCTGCAACGATCGATGTTCTTCGTGCTGTCGGCTGCCATCCTGTGTGCGATGGCGGGCGAGGTTGTTGCACAGCGTCGGTCGTGGAACTGGTACTTTGGCGACCGAGCCGGCATCACCTTTCGCAATGGAGTCGTAGAGCCCCTTACCGATGGCGTACTACAAACGGACGAAGGCTGCGCGACGTTCTCCAACCCAGCCAATGGGCAACTCTGGTGCTACACGGACGGCGTTACGGTATGGAATCGGAACCATGAACCCATGCCGAATGGTAGGGGGCTTAACGGTGACGCCTCCACGAGTCAAAGCGCGCTGATCGTCCAGATGCCAGGCACCACCAACAGATTGGTGATTATCACGCCTGCACCCATTACGTCGAGTGATCCCGGATCGAGGTGCTTGTGTTTGATGTACTCCATCGTGGACATGCAGGCCGACGGTGGCTTGGGTGACGTGGTGGAGAAAAACGTGGTACTTATCAGCGATGTGACGGAGCATGTCACAGCTACTGCCACCTGTGATGAGTCTGGTTGGTGGATCATCGCCCGTAGGAGCTCGCTGTCGGAGTTCGTCAGTTTTCGTCTTACGGCCACCGGTTTCGATCCCGTGCCGACGATTTCTCCAGCCGGCACACTGCCAGCCATTCGCGACGTTGGACAGATGCACACCTCACCGGATGGCCGAAGGCTTGTGATCACAGCTCCGTCGGGTGAAGCCCATCTGTATCGGATTCTTCGCACCACTGGCCGTCTCTACGATGGAATCAGCCTGTTTGCTGGAGAAGGTGTTGGTACCACCTACGGTGCAGCGTTCACGACCAACAGCGCCTACGTCGTGGTTGGTGCCACGGAGTCGGGCCTGCGCAACGGTACGGCGTTGTACCGTTTTCGAATCGATCGCGATGCCGCCAGTGCCATTCGCGCTTCACGTGAGAACATCGGCTTTGTTCCTGGCGTACCCAAGTATGCGGCCCTGCAGCTAGCCTCCGATGGTAATATCTACGTGGCAAAACCCGACCAGCAACATCTGGCTCGCGTTACTGCGGCGCAATCACCCACCCCTGTGGTCGAAGACAATGCCGTCACCCTATCTGGAACATGTAGAACCGGCCTTCCGAACATCGTTGGCTGGTTGTTCGGTTCGCATCCGCCAGGCGACCAGACCTGCGCTCTGCCAGATGCATTGGTAGGTGATACCACGATCTGCGTAGGATCGTGCGTAACGCCCCTGTCGCGCTCTGTAGGCGCGATCACCGGCTGGGAGTGGTCGATACCGGGTGCTGTGCCAGCCACAAGCGCCGATCGTGCGCCACAGTTCTGCTTCCCCGATCCTGGCAGGTTTGTGGGTACGCTTATCGTGGAAAATGCCAGTGGACGGGACACCACCACGTTCACCATCCTTGTGCGAACAGGACCGAACATCGACGTACCGTCAGAGGTGGAGATCTGCGACGGCGATACGATTGGTATCACGGCTAATGGTGCAGCCACCTATCAGTGGAAGCCAAGCATTGGCGTATCGGACCCTACATCACAGAGCCCGTTGTTCTTTCCGCGCACAGAAACCGTGTACACCCTGATCGGCACCGATGCTCTGGGTTGCGTGGATTCCACCACTGTTCGCATCAAGGTCGTCCGGCTGACGGCAGGACCGGACCGCGTGATCTGTCCCAGAGATATCGTACAACTCACGGCCGACAGCGCAGACACCTACCTGTGGCAGCCATTGGACGGGTTGTCGGATCCCACCGTGCGAAGCCCCTTCGCGTTTCCATCCGCTTCAACAACGTACACCGTACAGATGACACGTGGCGGATGTACCGTGGTTGATACCGTGCAGGTCGAAGTGTCGTCGGCGCTTGCGGTGGAGATTCAAGCACCGGCCCAAGCCTGCGAAGGTGCACGCGTAGAAGTTCGCGTTCCCGACGCATTCGATACCTACCGGTGGTCGGGTGATGGTGTCGAGCCCTCTGACAGCTCCCGCACGTGGGTGGTGGTGCAGGCCAATGGACGCATCGTCGTCGAGGTGTCTTCTGGCAACTGTACCGCTATGGATACTGCCGTGATCGCCATTGGTGGCGGACCAACCGTAACTGCCAGCAGCGACACAACCGTCTGTGCCGGCGAGCGCGTGGAGCTTACAGCTCAGGCTTCGGAGGGAACCGTCATCTGGACAACCCGTGCCGGTGTCGTGATTGGATCGGGACCAACGGCCACTGTGCAGCCGACGATCACAACCACCTACGTCGCGACGGTGAGCACGAGCCCATCCTGCGTTGGCTTTGATACGGTGGTTGTCGTAGTGCGGGACGGTCCGGTGATTTCTGCTGGTCCGGATCTAGGCGTGTGTCGCGGAGATGCTATTCTGATCCAAGCGCAGGGTATTGCTGACAGCTACCTGTGGCAACCCACTGATGGACTCAGCAGTGCGACCGTGATGGCACCGGTCGCCCAACCAGACCGCACGACCACGTACATCGTGATGGCCGAGCGCAACAACTGCATTGCCTACGATACCGTTGTGGTGGAGGTCTCCGAGGGCACGGTATCGGTAGCTGGGGGCACAACAATCTGCATTGGCGAAGAAACCCAACTGATTGCCTCGGGCAGCAGCCGGTATGAATGGTCTCCGGCCGATGGCCTCAGCGATGCCACCATCGCAAATCCACTGGCAAGCCCCTTAACCACCACCACCTATCGTGTAGTGGGAAGCGATCGCTTCGGCTGTGTCGACACGGTGTTTGTAACGGTATCGGTACTTGATACGCTGGGGCTCACACTGCGCGTGGGCGAAGTGGTTGCCGAGGCAGGCGCTACGAATGTTGGTATTCCCGTGTTCGTAGACGTAGACGCCGGATCACTTCCCGTGCGCATTGATGAGCTTCGCGCCACGTTGGTGTTTGATGCTAGTGCCTTCATCCCCGATTCTGCCGAGCGCGGACTGATTGTGACCAGTCAGCGAGGGACGGAGCAGCTTGTGTACCTGCTCATGCGGGACATTCCGATTGTGACAACAGGGCAACGCATCACGCAGATTCGCGGCACGGTACTCCTGAGCTCTATCAGTACCGTTCCGTTGCGATGGGAAGATGTGTCGTGGTCGGGATTGACGTGCCCTCGTGAGGAGACGATCAGTGGCCGGCTCCTCATCACCGGCTGTAATATCAGGAATCGCGCTGTGCAGCTCTTTGCTCCTACCACGGTGCAGGTGGTGGCACGATCCTCCGACGACGTCATCGAGGTGACGATTGAAGGGGGCGAGCCGGGAGAGTTTCAGGTAGCGGTGGTATCTGTCAGTGGTCAGGTTCTTACCACCGAGGTGATTCGGCGGACTCTGGATCAGACTCCGGACCAGCGTACACCGCATACCGTTACACTTCGTATGCACGATCTGGCCAGTGGCTTGTACTACATCACCACACGGACGCCATCCGGAGCGCACACAGTGCCCGTTGTGTGGATGGAAGAGTAGTCACGCCTGCTGCGGCTTGCCTGCTGGGGCCTCGAGAGCAAAGTCCTATTTTTGAGGCTATGCTGCGCTCAACACTCCGAGGCCTCCTACTTGTTGCACTGGCAAGCCCCCTGCTCCAAGCTGCTGATCAGGATTCGCTGCGTGCCCGACAGGTAACCGATAGCCTCCGTACCGTAGAGTCGAAACAGGTGGTCGTGACCGGTACCCGTAATGAGGTGCTGCTCAAGGACTCGCCCGTGCGTGTTGAGGTGATTGGTAAGGAAAAGATCGCCACCACGGCGATGGTAAGCCTGGGTGACATCCTCAAGGAGCAGACCGGACTTCTCATGACCGGTGCCGTACGGACCGGAGTGCAGATGAATGGCCTTGGGCCGGACTACACCATGATCCTGATCGATGGTCAGCCGATGGTAGGACGCGTAGCTGGAGTGCTGGATCTTGATCGTGTCTCGGTTGGCAATATCGAGCGCATCGAAGTGGTGAAGGGACCCATGTCGAGCATGTTTGGCAGTGAGGCACTGGCTGGGGTGATCAACATCATTACCGCCACACCTGATGACGGCCTCACGGGATCGGCAACGGTACAGGCGTTAACGCGCGGACCAGTGGACTCCCGCGTGGAACTGGGCTATCGACGTGGTGATCTGCAGCTCTCCGGTTTCATGAACTACCGCACGGCGGCAGCGTTTGATCTGCCACTGGATACCCTCTCGATCCCGTACTCCGGATACCAGGACGCAACGATCCAAGCCAAGGTGGAGTACCGAGCAAGTCAGCACTGGAAACTGCGAGGATGGATCCGTGGATTTGGCACCGAAACGAGTGGCACCTTCATTGAGAGTGTGTTTGGTCAGATTGCCTCGAACACCGGTAGTGTGGTGCAGTCCGACCTCTCCGGCACACTTGGTGCCGAGTGGGTGAAGGGTCGTGCTCGTCTTACGCTCACGGCCTATGCCTCTGCCTACAACGAGCGCTACAACTTCGACGTTGCTCAGGGTACAGCTGGCGAAACCGATGATCTGCTCCGACGCATTGCACGCATGTATGCGCAGTACGACCTGGTGGTGGGTGAAACAAATCGTATGACGGTAGGGGGCGAGTTTCTGTACGACGACATTGCCGGCACTCGGTACGAAGATCCTCAGACTTCCGGCAGCAGTCCCTTCTACCGCACCGGTGTGGCCTTCGCTCAATGGGAGGGACTACCAACAGACTGGATCTCCTACGTGGTGAGCGCGCGCTTCGACGGCAACAATGTGTTTGGCGAGGCTCTAAGCCCTCGGTTCTCAGTCCTCTGGAAGCCAGGCGAGCACCTGCGCGTATCGGGATCGATCGGTACGGGATTCAAGGCACCAGACTTCCGCCAACTGTTTGTGACCTTCTCCAATCGTCTGGCTGGTGCAGGGTACGACCTGATCGGTGCAGCGCGACTGGGCAACAATCTGGAACCGGAAAGGAGCGTATCCTACGACCTCGGCCTGAGGTATGAGGATGGTCAGCGCGACCTCTCCAGTACGGTCTCGATTCTGTACTCGGGAGAGCTGCGTGCCTACCGCAACGACCTTCGAAACCTGATCGAGTTCTACCTTGCCGGCGAGGTTGACGGGCGTAACGTCTACAGTTATCGGAACCTCACCAGCGTGTACACGCAGGGCATCGAAGCAAATCTTCAACTCGCCGTTGCCCTAGCAGAAGTTGGGACTTTCTCCGTTCAGGGTGGATACCAGTTCCTCGATGCAAAGGACGTGCAGGTACTCGAGGCCATCGATCGTGGCCAGGCTGGCACCATCGACGAACAACTCACGCGCGAGAACTACGGCGGCCTTTGGAATCGCTCTCGCCACAGTGGCACGCTGCGGTTCCAGTTCGACAGCGATAACCACGACTGGAGTGCCAACGTCCGCCTGCAATTCATCGGTCGCTATGGCGACGAATCGCTCGATCGCAACGGTGTGGTCATCAGCGATCCTGCGCGCAAGGTCCTGGATCGTCCGGACGAATACGTCGATGGTTATACAGTCATCAATCTTGCTGCTACACGTAGCTTCGACGTAGGCAGCTTTCGCATCAAGGTAGGCGCTGGCATGAACAACGTGCTAGACCGGTTTCACCCTACGTTGATCCCTGGGTTGGTAGGACGACAGTTCTTCGTCCAGACAGCCCTCTCGTTATAACGGCGTATGTTAAAGAGGTGTTAGACGGGCTTGAACCCTTCAAACGCCTGCTGACAGGCGTTGCAGTAATGCAGCGATCGGCACAGCGTTGGGCCAAAAGGAGACTTCATCGTGGTGTTCCGGCTGCCACAGTACGGACAGGCTGTATTGTTCAGGACATCCAGATGAAGTTCAACGGTGGTGTCGAAGGGTTCGGGTGGTGCCAACCCGTGCTTCAGGAGCATCTGCCGACCGTGTTCGGTTAGGCGGTTCGTTGTCCACGGCTCGTCGAAGTTGACCTCCACAGTCACCTTCTCTACACCAATGGCTCGCACAGCCGCTTCGGCCTCAGACCGCATGACGTCGATGGCAGGACATCCTACGAACGTAGGCGTCATCGTTACGCGGACGGATCCATCTTCTGCCACCGTCACACCGGTAATCACTCCCATGTCCACGAGGGACAACGTGGGAATCTCCGGATCCATCACGTGCGTAAGGGCTTCCAGGACATCCGTGCGCGTCATTGAGCCCCCTACCATTCGGCCGATGGATCGATGCGGTACACCTCGGTCATCTCGTCCAGCATCGGCTGCAGGTACTCGGTATGGAATCCCTTGCGACCACCCAGCATCGCCGCAGTATCAGTTGGAACAACCAGTGTTGCCTTGGCACAGATATCGGCAACAGAGGCACGCCAAGCATCTTCAAGAGCTTGCTCACCCGGGAAGACTCCGTCGGCGCTCAAGGCCGCATCGTCATCCTTTGGATCGAACATTCCCAGTGCATACGGCCAGGCTTCGTTCAATGCCGTCTGCATCCGCGCCTTACTCTCTTCGGTACCCTGGCTTGACAACTGAATGATCCACGTCTGCGCATGGTACAAGTGGTACTTCAGCTCGCCGTGCACCTTGCGGGCAAGTTTGGCAAGGGGCTCAACGGTGCTCTTTCCCAACATGCCATAGCGGAGGTATTCGGCCGTATCGAAGAGGAAGTGCCGCACGAGTGAGAAGTCGTACTCACCGTTTGGCAGCTCTACGAACTGGCAGCAGGTAAACGTTGCCTCGTTTCTTCCAAATGCTTGAGCGTCGGGTACTGGAGCTTCAAACTGATCGTGTAGAATCTGGTACAGCGCCTGAGCATGTCCCAGCTTATCCTGCGCAATCGAGGAAAAGGCAATATCCTCTTCGAGAAGCGGACCCATACCGGTCCACTCTGAGTGACGGTGTGCCAGGATGAGTTCATCATCAGCCATGCGAAGGATCAGTCGCTGCGTGGCAGTACTCATGATTGGTGCTCCTCGCCTTGGGTGTTCTGCGCCTTCTTGAAAGCGTCTACCTTATTACGCACCATGTAGGCGGCAACGTCGCGATACTTCTTCTCGGGTGTGGTTTCAAACACGTCGGCATCACCCGACGACATGGTAATCACGTGAGCCGTGCTCACCACCCACAGGTTATGCGTTTGCCCTCGGCGTGCATACTGCTCCTTAGCCAGCAGCAGGGCCAGCTCGGGTGTTGGTGCATGCACAGAACCTACGTGCACGTGGTGGGCCCCACTCTTGGGCTGGTGAAAGACCTCGTAGGTCTGAAACTGGTCCATCTCTGGTGTGATGACCTGCTCTGCAGGGGCATCGGCCTCGATAGACAGGCGCGTCACGCGCGGGTCGAGGGAAATGATCGTTGCCATAGGTACAAAGTTAACGAACGACCAGCACGGGATATGTACGCACGTACTGGTTGTCCACGGTGACGATCAGCTGGTACATGCCCGACGGCAGTTCACTGGTGTCGCAGCGCAACACCTGTTGATCACCGCTCACGGCAACATCCAGAATACGGACCTGCCTGCCAACGGCGTTCAGCAGAACACTTTGTACAGAGGCAGGAGCGGGAACGGGCGGTGTGATCCCCATTTCAAAGCCATCGGTGGACGGCATCGGAAAGGGGGCTGATAGGCGATGGGCTGTCCCGGCACGGTACACAACCGCTGCTACAGGAACATCGCACCGTGACGAACTCTCAAACAGAACCTCGGCACCTCGTGAACGAACGGGCACGATGGTTGGCGAACAGGTGTCCGACAGCACAAGTGTATCCCGAACCAGACCCGTATCGATGGCCGCACAGCAGACTTCCAACTCCGCTTGTCCCAACGGTGCAATCGTAAGTGGGAACTGACTCAGAGGCACACTGCAGTACACGTTGCCCAACATCGTTGGTGATGTGATCACCAGGTTCTCGGCCGTAGATCGATTGCGAATGAGCAGTGTTGTGCAGGACAGACTGCCCACCGGATGCTCGGGAACGACTACCTCATTGCCTGTCGAAGAGCCCGTGGATTCCACAATCTCGATCTTGTTCCGGGTATTCAGCACTTCCACGGTAACTGGCTGGGACGTACCCACACAGCCGAACGCGTCCACGACCGTTACGGTATACGACCCTGCCTCCCCCGTGGTGATCTCCTGCGACGTTGATCCATTCGACCATCGATAGGAGACAAAACCAGGCGGTGCCGACAGCGTGATTGTTTCATCCAGACAGAGCGTCGTTCGGCGGTTTGCCGTGATCACGGGGTTGGGCGTGGGGTGGACGGTGATCTGTACAGGTTGCGACTCTTTCACACATCCACTAATGTCCACCGCCGTAATCGTGTACAACCCCGATGAGTCCACGGTGATGGACGAACCAACATCTCCCGTAGACCACTCCGTACGAAGGAAGGTGCCTCGTACCGTAAGCGTAACGGTTTCGCCTTCGCACACTTCGGTGGCTGAAGCCTCAACTGTTGGAGTGTCTCCGTGCTTCAGGCGAACTCGCACAGTATCCATGGAAGTCTCACACGTGAACTTGTCATAGGCCTGTACAATGTAGTCGCCTTCGGCAGTAAGAATCCTACCCTGCGACGTTACGCCATCACTCCAGGTGTACGATGTAAATCCACTGTTGGCTTCAACGTACAGCGAGTCGCCATCACAGAGCTCCACGACGGGCTCGGGTGGCGAGATCATCACTTTGCGCGACGAAGCGCCAAAGTTGGTTCGGTAGATGCCCTCTCCGCACACCCAGCCAAGCGTGTCACTGATGAACCAGATATCGTCCATGCTACCGTTGATGCCGCAGTTCCGCAGCTCCCACGAGATACCTGCATCGGCAGTGTAGTACACTGCAGCGCCATCTCCAGCT
The DNA here is from genome assembly GCA_030833725.1 of Candidatus Kapaibacterium sp. GTDB lineage: Bacteria > Bacteroidota > Ignavibacteria > Kapaibacteriales > Kapaibacteriaceae > OLB6. Next base: position 47,009 of record JAURGP010000010.1, read on the forward strand.
GCCCATGCTGTGCGCTCATTCAATAGAAAGGTACCGAACATGTTGGCCGGCACCTGCGTCTCGCGGAAGGTTCTCCCACCGTCTACGGAGAACCGCATCGAACCGATACCTCGCGTTTGACCGTCGCAGTCCAATCCGGAGGTGGGTAGAAGTATGCTGTTCCGGAAGACCGACAATTCCTCCGTCCACACTCGGGTACCGGTTTGCGAGAACACGTCCCATGTCTGGCCAAAGGTGGTAGTGCGCCACAGTACGCCCGAGCTTACGGCAAAGCCAGTTCCATTATCGTAGAGAATGGCATCCGACAGGCCGCTGTTGGGCACGTCACCGTAGTAAACCGTCCAGCTATCGCCACCGTCCGTCGTGTGGTAAAAGGCCTGCAACCCAGTGGCACAGCCCCCTACCAGGTACACACCTACATTCTGATTCAGGAAGTAACAACCCCATCCCTTTTCACCGTTGGGATCGCGAGGCGTGATATCGCGCCAGGACGCACCACCGTCGTCGGACCGGTAGATCCCGGCGGGCCCAGACACATAGCCTACCTGTGGCGTAAGGAATTGGACGTGCTCGAGGAAGTCACGTGACGTTCTCGAGCCCTGCCATGTTTGTCCACCATCTGTGGTGCGCACCACATAGCCCTCCATGCTGCACGCCCAGCCATACTGCGGATTGCCGGGTAGAAACATGATGTCGAGATAGTACCCGGCACTGTAGGGGGCTGGCAGCGTGGATGGAATCCACTGTGCGTACGCCGTTGGTTGCATGCACACTCCTGCCACGATACTGATGAACAGCGTCGATACCACGTGGCGTAGAAATTGAGACAGGAGTTGAAACAACATGTCGTCCTGAACTTATCTGATGATCACGGCACGCCCCATCACTCTGGTATTCCTACCAAGGATGGCTACAGAGTAGGTGCCTGGTGGCACGGGCGTACCGTCGTTGGTCCGACCGGCCCAGACGAACTCCACCAGCTGCATATTGGAGGCAGTGGTGGTGCTGAAGACGCGTTCTCCTGTGGGGCTGGTGACCACCACCTGGACGACGTCATCCAGCGTAGCAGCCGAGACCGTGACGTCTCCGTGTGCTGGAACAGGATACAACCGTACTGCCGGAACAGCTGCCATTGGTTCGTTCACCGATACAGACGGTGATACGGTAATCTCGATCGGGTCCAGCCAGTTCCACTCATCGCCAGACGTGCCACCATTCCTGTTGACGGCGTTGGCAATGGCGTGCAAGTAGTACGTTCCCTCGGTACGAGGTGCTGTCCACGTAAACTCGAAGGTCACGACGCCTCCGGAGCCACTACGTGGACTTGAGTGGGTGAGCTGTCCTTGCGTAAGTCGAAGCCCTCCATTGTTCACAGCAGCAAGTGTTCCAGCTGCGTCTGTACCGTTACGCTCTGAGTTCACAGAGATGTTGGCACCAGCAAAGGACAAAGAATTGTGCTCGATCCTCAGCGTCAATGAAATGGTGCCACCAAGTTGAACGGCCAGTTTACCATCAACGGCTTGTGGTACGGTTACGCGCGTGCGCGCTGATGGACTACCGCCGTGACAACCGCCAGGCCCACAACCTGCAGTATTCAACGTGGTGCGGCGGGTGATACCGCTGGAACTGGCCAGGGATGCTGTACTGAGGATCACCATCAGTGCAGCGATGATTGTTAGGGTGTGCTTCATTGTCCAAAAGTACCAGTGTTCTACATAAAAAAACGAAGGGCACACCGTGCGGTGTGCCCTTCGCAAGAGTCAGCTGGTTGTCGTCAGCTGGTTGTCAGTGGATTACTGACGAACCACGCGTACCGTCCAGCGGTGGTTCTCGGTGCTCACAACTACGTTGTAGACACCACTAGCGAGCGTTCCCATGTCGATCGACGAGGAGAACGTACCACCATTTGCGATTTCACTCATGTTCATCACCGTCTCACCGAACATGTTCACCAGTTCGATCTTCACATCGCCGGTGACGTTTACGTCGCCCTTGATCGTGAACTGACCGTTGGTTGGGTTCGGGAAGACAACGATTGCAGCACCAGCTACAACGTCCTCGTCAACACTCGTGAGGATCACGTCGAAGCCGTCCGATACCGAAGAGCAACCATTTGCATCCGTGATGCGGACGAAGTAGGTGCCTGGCTCGTTGACGGTGA
>JAURGP010000011.1 GCA_030833725.1 Candidatus Kapaibacterium sp.
GGACAGAAAGATCGTGGCCCATCGCCGGAGTGCTTTCCTGGTCGGAACCTGATTCTCGAGGGTCGGGAGCAATCGCACGACATCGGCCGCGCCATGGAAGCGAACAACGCGCCGGTGGGAGATGCCTTTAGCAGTACTGCCTGCCGATGCTGGGAGACGCTGCAGCTGATGGTTGGTCGCTACGAGAAGAAGTCGTACTGGGCAGGGGGCGACAGTGATGCCATCACCGAGCAGCGATGGACGGATCTTCGCACCAAGCCAACAACGGGTAACCGCCTCATCAGCACGCACGATGCCGTAGCCAATGCGGTATTTAACCGCACGTTGGACGGCTATCAGCTGACAACAGCTGAACTGATGGAAGGCGACTGTCTGATGGTGCTTCCGGATGGCGACACGGCCTCGATTGTTGCCCAGTGGTGCAGCGACACCTGGGAGCGCTACCGCGTGCGCTTTCCGGAAGAAGCAGTCTCCGTGGGTTCGGCAGGGCAGAGCGCCGACATCATCAACGTCTATCCAAATCCTGCTACGGACCACCTTACGATCAAGGTGGCAACACCTCAGCTCGTGACGATCACCGACGTGCTTGGCAACGCAGTCTGGTCTGGATGGGTGAGCGATTACCGCGTGGTTGCGTTGAGTGCAGCCTCCCGTGGCATGTATGTTGTCCGCACAGCTAGTGGTGGGGGAGTGCTCGTACAGCTTGGAGTCCAGCCTTGATGAAGCGTCTGGCTCTGCACTGGCAGATTACGATTGCACTTGTGTTGGGATTCGTGTGGGCCTACGTGGCATCGTCGATGGGCTGGATGGACGTTACGCTGCAATGGATTGATCCCTTCGGTACGGTGTTCCTGCGTCTCCTCAAGATGATTGCCGTGCCGCTGGTGGCCGTGTCGGTGATGCGGGGCGTGGCCTCCTTGGGAGACATCCGGCAGCTGGGGCAGCTGGGTGTGCGCACGCTGCTGCTCTACCTTGGTACCACCATTGCGGCCGTGTCGATCGGATTGCTGCTGGTGAACGTGATGCAGCCGGGCACACGTGCCGACCTTGCCCAGCGCGAGCGCAATCATGCTGCGTATGAGTCGTGGCGGGCGAATCCCGATAGTCCCGGTAGCCCCGGTAACTCGCAAACCACTGCCGCTCCGGCCACGATCCCCGATACCGAAGGCCCCCTACAGCCCATGATCGACATGATTCCGGACAACGTGGTAGGTGCGTTTTCCGAGGCTGCGATGCTGCAGATCATTGCCTTTGCCATCCTTGTAGGGGTGGCCATGATCCTTGTGCCGGCCGAGCGTACCAAGCCGATCACCGATCTGCTGATGGCGCTGGACGGCATCTTCCTGAAGATTGTCGAGTTGATCATGCGGGGTGCGCCCTTCTTCGTGTTCTGCCTCGTGGCAGGGAAGGTAGGGGGCTTGGCCGGTGACGATCCGTCGCGGTTACTGGGGATGTTCGAAACACTGGGCTGGTACAGTGCAACGGTGGTACTTGGTCTGGTGCTGATCATCGGCGTGGTGTATCCCGTGCTGATCAAGATCGTGCGGCCGGACGTCTCCATCCGCTCGTTCTTCACGGCGATGGCTCCGGCGCAAACGTTGGCCTTCTCCTCCAGCTCGAGTGCCGCCACGCTACCCGTGACGCTGGAGTGCGTCCGCGACCGCTTGGGCGTGCAGCAGCGTACCGCTGGCTTTGTGTTGCCCATTGGCGCTACGATCAACATGGATGGCACCTCGATGTACCAGGCCGTGGTGGTGGTGTTCCTGGCACAGTTCCACATGATCGATCTGTCGCTCACGCAACAGCTCACGATTGTGCTTACCGCAACGCTGGCCTCGATTGGTGCTGCAGCCGTGCCGAGTGGTGGACTGGTCACGCTGATTCTCGTGATGCAGAGCGTTGGCCTGAATCCTGCCTGGATCAGCTTCGTCGTGCCGGTGGATCGTTTGCTAGACATGGGTCGAACGGTGGTGAACGTTACGGGCGACGCCGCCGTATGCGCCGCCGTTGATCGGTGGGTGGAGTGAGCCCCCTTCGCATCCCTGCCTTTCGATCCTACCTGCTGCTTCGGTTCTGTATGGCCACCGGCTGGCACATGCAGGGTTTGATCGTCGGCTGGACGGTCTACAGCCTTACGAAGGATCCTCTGATGCTGGGCATGGTGGGCTTGGCCGAGGCCATCCCCGCCATTGGCGCCGCACTGCCGATGGGCTACGTGGTAGATCGCCTAAACAAGAAGGTGTCGCTCGTGGTTGCGGCGATCGTGATTGCGCTCAGCGCTGTTGCTACAGGCCTGCTGGTGCAGGAGTGGTCGGTGGATCGCTTGGGTGTGAGCACTTCGATCACGATGATTCTTGCCATGGTGGTGCTGAATGGTTTCGCCCGTTCGATGTACTCGCCGTCCATGTTCTCACTCCTGAGTGTGATCGCTCCCCGCGATCTACTGGCTCGAGCTACGGCCATGGGCAGCACTGTCTGGCAGGCGGCCATGGTACTGGGCCCGATGGTTGCCGGACTCCTGTACGGCTCCCTGGGCGTTGGCTCAGCGTCCCTGCTTACGGTAGCGGTCATGATGGTTGGTCTGGTTGGTCTGGTTGGCATCCCATCCGCTCCACCAGTACCAACATCCGAGAAGAAACACTTGCGCACCGAGGTGACAGCCGGCCTGCGATTCATCCTGGGCAATCAGGTGGTGTTTGGTGCCTTGCTCCTGGACATGCTGGCCGTGCTCTTCGGTGGGGCCGTAGCCATCCTGCCAGTGTTTGCCAGCGACGTATTACTTGTGGACGCCTCCGGCCTGGGCATCCTGCGTGCAGCACCGTCCGTGGGTTCCGTGCTGGTGATGGCCTACCTGAGTGCGCGCACTCCAACACGCAATACTGGCCGCATCCTCCTGCTGGCCATTACCGGCTTCGGCCTTGCCACCTTGGGCTTCGCGCTGAGCACGGTCTTCTGGCTGAGTGCTGCCTGCCTGGTGCTGGTAGGGGGCTTCGATGCCGTCAGCGTTGTAGTGCGCAGCACCATCCTGCAGCTCTACACCCCAGACGACATGCGCGGCCGCGTAGCGGCTGCTAACACGATGTTTATCTCCTCCAGCAACGAGATCGGCGCCCTCGAAAGCGGCGTAGCCGCCCGCGTGATGGGTGCCGTACCCAGCGTGATCTTTGGCGCAACGATCACCCTCCTTGTAGTAGCCGGCGTTGCTCTCAAGGCTCCGAAGCTGAGAAACCTCGAGCTGACCACCCAGTAGGTGGTATTGGATGTCGTTATCACTTGCCCTGGCGTTAGTTTTTCCGGTATCTTTGTTGTCTTTTCTCACAACAACCGTACCGCACCGCTATGGCAGACTTGGCGAAAGTTCGAAACATTGGTATCTCAGCCCACATCGACTCGGGCAAGACCACGCTCTCTGAGCGCATCCTGTTCTACACGGGTAAGATCCACGCGATCCACGAAGTTCGTGGTAAGGACGGCGTGGGTGCCAAGATGGACTCGATGGACCTCGAGCGCGAAAAGGGGATTACCATTCAGTCGGCTGCCACGTACTGTGAGTGGGGCGACTTCAACATTAACCTGATCGACACTCCAGGCCACGTGGACTTTACCGTGGAAGTGGAGCGCGCGCTTCGCGTACTGGACGGTGCCGTGCTGGTACTGTGTTCGGTAGCCGGTGTGCAGTCGCAGTCGATTACGGTGGATCGTCAGATGCGTCGCTACAGCGTACCACGTCTGGCCTTCATTAACAAGTGCGACCGCTCCGGTGCCAACCCCGACCGGGTGATGGCGCAATTGCGTGAGAAACTGCAGCACAACCCTGCCTTCGTATCGTATCCCATCGGCTTGGAAGACAAGCTGGAAGGGGTGATCGACCTAGTGGACATGAAGGCTGTGTACTTCGACGGCGAGGGCGGATCGGAAATGCGCCACGAAGAGATCCCAGCTGACATGATGGATAAAGCCAAGGAGCTGCGTCACCACCTGATTGAAGTAGCTGCGGACTTCGACGACTCCCTGATGGAGAAGTTCCTGATGGACGAGCAGCCAACGCGGGAAGAACTGATGTCGGCCATCCGCAAGGGTGCGCTGTGCATGGGCATGACGCCCGTCTTCTGTGGCTCGGCCTACAAGAACAAGGGTGTGCAGGTGCTGTTGGACGGCGTAACGTCGTACCTGCCAGCGCCATTCGACATCAAGAACGAAGCCCTGGACCAGAACAACAACGAAGCGAAGGTGGAGCTGGCAAGCGACTATTCGAAGCCGCTCGTGATGCTGGCCTTCAAACTCGAAGACGGCCGCTACGGTCAGCTGACCTACATGCGCATCTACCAAGGCTCGATCAAGAAGGGCGACTTCATCAACAACGTCGCCAACGGCAAGAAGATCAAGGTGCCACGCCTTGTGCGCATGCACGCCTCGGAAATGCACGACATCGAAGAAGCCGGCGCTGGCGACATCGTAGCCATGTTCGGTGTGGACTGTGCTTCGGGTGACACGTTCACCGACGGCAACGTGATCTACTCCATGACGTCGATGTTCGTACCCGAGCCTGTAATCGAGTTGGCCGTTGCTCCAAAGGACAAGGCCGGCCAGGTGAACTTCTCGAAAGCACTGAACCGCTTCACGAAGGAAGACCCAACGTTCCGTGTAAGCCGCGATGAAGAATCCGGTGAAACCATCATCAAGGGCATGGGCGAACTTCACTTGGACATCTACATCGAGCGTATCAAGCGCGAGTACAACACCGAAGTGGTGGTAGGACGTCCGAAGGTTGCCTTCCGCGAAGCCATCAGCCAGAAAGCGGAGTTCAACTACACGCACAAGAAGCAAACAGGTGGCTCTGGTCAGTTCGGTCGGGTAGGGGGCTTTATCGAGCCGCTCCCGCTGGACGCCGTAGAGACCTACGAGTTTGTGGATGACATCGTAGGCGGTGTGATTCCGAAGGAATACATCGGCCCCTGTAACAAGGGCTTCCAGGAAGCTATGACCGAAGGCACGCTGATTGGACAGAAGATCGTAGGTGTGCGCGTCACGCTCAACGACGGTGCTACGCACGCCGTGGACTCCTCGGAGCAGGCCTTCAAGACGGCCGCTCTGATGGCCTTCCGGGAAGCGTATGCCAAGGCCAAGCCTATCGTGCTTGAGCCAATCATGAAGCTGGAAGTCAGTGTACCGGAAGAGTTCCAGGGTGCGGTGATCGGTCAGATCAACCAGCGTCGTGGTGTGATTCTGGGTACCGAGTCGGATGCTGGCTACGTGACGGTGGAGTCGGAAGTACCGCTGTCGGAGATGTTTGGCTACTCCACTGATCTGCGCTCGGCCACACAAGGCAAGGGTGAGTTCTCGATGGAGTTCTCGAAGTACTCGCAGATTCCGAAGAACATTCAGGACGAGATGGCTCGGGACCACGCTACCAAGCGCGCCGAGGGCCGCTAGTCCAGCCCCCTACGCCATGCCGGTTCATACACGGATAGCGCCGACACCATCGGGTTATCTGCACGAGGGTACCGCCTTCAACTTCGTTCTCACCTGGGTGAGGGCACGACGTTGGGGCGGTACCGTCCGTTTACGCATCGATGATGCAGGGCAACAGATGGTGCAGTCTGAGTTTGTGGACGACATCTTCCACACGCTCGACTGGCTGGGGCTGGACTGGGATTACGGCCCCACAAGCCCTGATAGCCTAGCTCGGGAATATTCGCAGCAGCTGCGTTATGATCGGTACCATGCCGTGATCCAACAGCTGGTTGAGGCACAGCAAGTGTTTGCCTGCTCCTGTACCCGACGCGATGTGCAGCAAGCTGGAGGGCAGTATCCAGGAACCTGTGCAGCTAGATCGCTTGCCGGATCGCTTGCCGGATCGATTGATTGCACGAGTGCCGACCACGCCCTTCGCCTTCGGTTAGAGAATGTGCCGATTCCGTTTCCAGTGGTACGTGGAAAGAACGGGGCGCCAGCCTACATGATCGTCTCCGTGGTGGACGATGTCGACCATGGCATTACGCATATCGTGCGGGGCAGTGATCTCCTCCCGGTAACCGCAACGCAGCGAGCGCTGAGTGCGCTGGTACCTGAACTGCAGGGCTTTACAGACATTTCCGTAGAGCATCATCCGTTGATTGTGGATGCCACGGGAGAGAAGCTCTCGAAGAGTCATGGTAGCACCGATCTGCGCTCGTGGAGGCAGGCAGGTAGGGGGCCCGAGGCCATTCTGCAGCGGGTGGCCACCTACCTGGAAGTGCCCGAAGCGAGGGCGGTACGGTCTGTGCGGGACCTGCTGAAGGCACACTAACAGGTCTACTAAATCGCACGTTCGTGTGGATAATCGTGCAACTGATTTGCACAGAATACTCTTGCCCTCTATTTTTGCAAGCTCTACTTCATACACTGTCAGAATCTCCAAGGCACTGTTTCATGCCAACCCTGAGCCAACTGGTCCGTAAAGGACGCAAGGTCATCATCGAGAAGAGCAAGTCTCCTGCTCTTCAGTCCTGCCCACAAAAGCGCGGCGTGTGCACGCGTGTGTACACCACTACGCCTAAGAAGCCAAACTCGGCTCTCCGCAAGGTGGCACGTGTGCGCTTGACGAACGGCATCGAGGTGACGGCCTACATCCCTGGAGAAGGACACAACCTGCAGGAGCACTCGATTGTGCTGATCCGCGGTGGTCGTGTGAAGGACCTTCCTGGTGTACGCTACCACATCGTGCGCGGCTCGGCCGACACGCAGGGTGTAGCGAATCGGAAGCAGGCTCGCTCCAAGTACGGCGCTAAGCGTCCGAAGGCAGCCGGAGCCAAGTAAGGTTTCGGGGCCATCTCAACGAATCAAACAATCTCGGTACTAGCATCATGCGCAAGAAAAGAGCAGAAAAACGACGCGTCACTCCCGACCCACGATTTAACGATGTGGTCCTGGCGCAGTTCGTGAATATCATTATGGAAGATGGCAAGAAGGCCACAGCACGCTCGCTGGTGTACACGGCCTTTGGCATCATCGCTGAAAAAACCAAGGAAGATCCACTCGAGGTATTCCGCAAGGCCATGGCGAACGTGGCACCCGCCGTGGAGATCCGTCCCCGCCGTGTGGGTGGTGCTACGTACCAGGTGCCAATGGAAGTTCGCGAAGAACGCCGAGTTGCTCTGGCAATCCGCTGGTTGAAGAAGTATGCGCTCGAGCGTCGTGATCGCTCGATGGCAGGAAAGCTGGCCAGCGAGATCCAGGCTGCAGCCAATGGTGAAGGCGGAGCGATCAAGCGCCGCGATGAAATGCACCGCATGGCTGATGCCAACCGTGCATTCTCGCACTTCCGCTGGTAAGGCAACCCCTCAAGACGCAATCGACCTTGGTTCTTTGACAAGCTGAATTCTACGAGAACATTCGACGACCATGCCACGTACCGTCGCTATTGATCATGTCAGAAACATCGGCATCATGGCTCACATTGATGCTGGGAAGACAACAACGACGGAACGGATCCTGTTCTACACCGGAATGGTACATCGTATGGGGGAAGTCCACGAAGGGACGGCCTTCACCGATTACATGGAGCAGGAAAAAGAGCGTGGAATCACGATTACGTCAGCGGCCGTTTCCGTGCCGTGGCGCGATCACACGATCAACATCATCGACACTCCCGGCCACGTGGACTTCACAGCCGAAGTGCAGCGATCTCTTCGTGTTCTGGACGGTGCCATCGGATTGTTCTGCGCCGTTGCTGGCGTAGAGCCGCAATCCGAAACCGTATGGCATCAGGCTGAGCAGTACCGCGTACCGCGAATTGCCTTTGTGAACAAGATGGACCGCCTCGGCGCAAACTTCAACCGCGTGTTGGAGATGATGCGCAGCCGGCTTGGAGCAAAGCCGGTAGCGATGCAGATCCCCTACGGAGCGGAAGACACCTTTAAGGGTGTCATCGACATCCTTGCCATGCAGGCCTATGTGTTCGATGCCGAGCAGGGAGTCACCTTTGATGTTGTTCCGATCCCCGACGAATACCGTGCAGCCGCCGACGAGGCCCGCACGGCACTCATCGAAGCAGCAGCGGAAGTAGAAGATGCGCTCTTAGAGCGGTATCTCGCTGGCGAAGACATCTCCAACGAGGAACTTCAAGCTGCCATCCGCACAGGCACCCTGCGCCTGCAGCACACACCGGTGTTCTGCGGTTCATCCTTTAAAAACAAGGGTGTACAGCAACTTCTCGACGCGGTGATCAACTATCTGCCCTCGCCTACAGATGTAGGGCACGTTCATGGCCACAGCGCTGAGAACTACGAACAAGAAGACACGCGCCCACCGAGTGATGAAGCCCCCTTCGCAGCTCTTGCCTTCAAGGTGATCACTGATCCATTTGTGGGCAGACTAACGTTCATCCGAATCTACTCCGGCACGATTGCCACGGGTACGCAGGTGATGAACGTCACCAACGAGGGTAAGAAAGAACGCATCGGAAAACTCATCCGCATGCGGGCCAATAAGCGCGACGAACTCGACGAAGCGTATGCTGGTGATATCGTGGCTGTGCCATCACTACGATGGACGCGCACTGGTGATACGCTGTGCGACACTCGCAAGCCCATCCTCCTAGAGAACATCTCCTTTGCCGACCCTGTTATTAATCAGGCGGTGGAGGCAAAAACCCTGGCAGATCAGGACAAGCTCGCGGAATCCTTACATCGGCTCTCCGAAGAAGATCCGACGTTTCGATTCCATACAGATGCTGAATCTGGCCAAACCATCATTAGCGGCGTCGGCGAACTCCACCTGGAGATTATCGTCGACCGCCTCAAGCGAGAGTTTGGTGTTCCAGTAAAGGTTGGAAAACCCCAAGTCGCGTTTCGGGAAACGGTCTCTTCCTCAGCCACTGCCAATGGAGAATTCGTTCGCAGTGCAGCAGGGAAGAACCAATTCGGACAGGTCACGATTGAGATCCGTCCGAACAGCGCAGGAAAAGGCCTTGAGTTCCACAACGAGCTCAAACCAGAGGTACTTCCTGAGTTGTACGCGCAGAGTGTAGCACGAGGTGCCCTCGAGGCCCTCAAGGTTGGACCCATTGCAGGATACCCCATGATTGATGTCGTGGCCGTCCTTCGCGATGCTGGCTTCCAGGAAGAAGATGCAACGGAAACAGCGTATGCTGTTGCCGCCTCGATGGCCGTACGAGATGCGGTCCGCAAAGCCAGTCCCATTCTGATGGAGCCGGTGTTTGCCGTCGAGGTCGTTACGCCCGAGGAGTATGTGGGTGAGGTCATTGCAGACCTCAGTTCCCGCATGGGCAGGGTAGAAGGGATTCAGTCCCGCGACATCCTGCAAGTTGTGACGGCATTGGTACCGCTGTCGCAGCTATTCGGCTACGTGACGCAGTTGCGATCGTTGACACAAGGACGAGGTTCGTACACGATGACCTTCCGTCAGTACGAGCCATCGGTTGCGCGGCACTAGTTGCCGCAACGCCGATACCTGTCACCGAGAACAATTGCTCCGGCTGAATCCATGGGGGATACGGCAGGAAATCGTATTGCCAATCCGATTTTCTTCCGTATCATTGTTTTCTTTTCCAGACCGTACGATATCAACTCACTATAGTTCAACACAAACCCCTAACGGAATCAAGGAGTTTGCACCATGGCCAAAGAGAAATTTGAGCGCAATAAACCCCACGTCAACGTTGGCACGATTGGCCACGTAGACCATGGTAAGACCACGCTCACGGCCGCTATTTCGATGTGCCTTGCAGCCAAAGGCCTTGCCGAAAAGCGCTCGTTCGACTCAATCGACAACGCACCTGAAGAGAAGGCTCGTGGAATCACGATTGCCACAGCTCACGTGGAGTACGAGACGGAAAACCGTCACTACGCACACGTTGACTGCCCAGGCCACGCTGACTATGTGAAGAACATGATCACGGGTGCCGCTCAGATGGACGGTGCAATTCTCGTGGTTGCCGCTACCGACGGTCCGATGCCACAAACGCGCGAGCACATCCTGCTTGCCCGCCAGGTAGGTGTACCTCGTATCGTGGTATTCATGAACAAGGTCGACATCGCTGACCCTGAGCTCGTAGAACTCGTTGAACTTGAGATTCGTGAACTGCTCAGCAGCTACGAATTCCCAGGTGACGAGATTCCGATCATCAAGGGTTCGGCTCTGAAGGCTCTGGACGCTGCTTCGGGTGGCGCTGCTGCTGATCATGCCGACATGCAGTGCATCTATGAACTCATGGACGCCGTTGACACCTACATCCCTACGCCAGTACGCGACGTAGATAAGCCATTCTTGATGCCGGTCGAGGACGTATTCTCGATCACTGGTCGTGGAACGGTAGGTACCGGTCGTATCGAGCGCGGTATCATCAACGTGAACGAAGAAGTTGAAATCGTAGGTTTCGGCCTGCAGAAGAAGTCGACCGTAACAGGTATCGAGATGTTCCGCAAGCTGCTGGATAACGGTCAAGCTGGCGACAACGTTGGTCTTCTGCTTCGTGGTGTAGACAAAGAAGAAATCGAGCGCGGCATGGTTATCGCCAAGCCAGGATCGATCAAGCCACACCACAAGTTCAAGGCTCAGGCTTACGTACTCAAGAAAGAAGAAGGCGGCCGTCACACGCCATTCTTCAACGGATATCGCCCACAGTTCTACTTCCGTACAACGGACGTAACGGGTGTGTTGAACCTGCCATCAGGCGTTGAAATGATCATGCCTGGCGACAACATCGACAACCTCGAAGTTGAACTGATCACGCCAGTAGCTATGGACGAGGGACTCCGCTTCGCTATCCGCGAAGGTGGTCGTACGGTAGGCGCTGGTGTAGTAACGGCGGTTCTCGAGTAACGAATTACTACTGAGGTCGGAAAGAGGGAGGGGGCTTCCTTCCCTCTTTCTGTCTCTACGAACCCAACAGGGAGAAAGAACGAGTGGCTACGCAACGAATTCGCATCAAACTTCGGTCGTACGATCACAATCTGATCGACAGGTCGGCCGATCGTATTGTCCGCACGGTAAAGCAAACGGGCGCTGTTATTTCAGGTCCGATTCCTCTTCCGACCGAACGTTCGGTGTATACCGTCCTGCGGTCGCCGCACGTGGACAAGAAGTCTCGCGAACAATTCGAGGCACGGGTGCACAAGCGCCTGATCGATATCTTCAGCTCTACGCAGAAGACCATTGATGCGCTCATGCGCCTGGAGCTGCCAGCAGGTGTTGATGTGGAAGTGAAAGTCTAGGAAACAAGGTCATGAGTGCAATACTTGGACGCAAACTTGGCATGACGAGCCTCTTCTCCGAGGATGGGGTATTTGTACCCTGCACGGTGATTGAAGCGGGCCCTTGCCCAGTTGTGCAAGTCAAGACCAAAGAATCAGACGGCTACAATGCCGTGCAAATCGGGTATGATCTCATTCCCGAGCGTAAAATCAATCGTCCGCGTGCAGGACACTTCGCCAAAAACGGAGTGCAACCGCACCGGCATCTGAAGGAATTCCGCGAGTTGGTCGACAAGGTCAACAGCGGCGACATCCTCACCGTTGAAACGTTTGCCATTGGAGACAAGATCAAGGTGTCTGCCAACGGCAAGGGTAAGGGCTTCCAAGGCGTTGTTCGCCGTCACCATTTCGGTGGTGTTGGTATGGCAACCCACGGCCAGAGCGACCGTCCGCGTGCTCCAGGTTCGATTGGATCGTCATCGTTCCCATCGCGTGTATTCAAGGGAATGAAGATGGCCGGTCGCATGGGCGGCAAGCGTATTACGGTACGCAACCTGACGGTGCTTCAGGTGATTCCCGAGGATAACATCCTGATCGTTAAGGGTAGTATTCCGGGTGCTATGAACTCCGTCGTCGAAATCGTCAAGCTATAACATCGAAGAAGATCATCATGACAGTGGATGTACTTACGAAGGACGGCGCAAAGGCAGGCTCAATCGAGCTTCCTGCATCGGTCTTCGGCATCGAGCCCAACGAACACGCTATGTATCAGGCCGTTCGTTCCTATCTCGCCAGCCGGCGTCAAGGAACGCACAAGACCAAGGGTCGTGGCGAAGTAAGTGGTGGCGGCAAGAAGCCATTCAAGCAGAAGGGTACTGGCGGCGCACGTCGTGGCTCCAGCCGTTCACCGTTGCTTCCAGGTGGTGGTACGATTCATGGCCCCAAGCCCCATGCCTACTCCGTAGATCTGCCAGTGAAGGTCAAGCGACTGGCACGGAAGTCGGCTCTGTCGCTGCGTGCCCAGGAGAACAGCGTGGTAGTCGTAGAGGACTTTGGCATGAATGCGCCAAAGACGAAGGACTTCGCAACCATGTTGAAGGCCATCAACGTATCGGGCAAGAAGGTGTTGATGTTGCTGCCAACGGTTGATCGCACGCTGGTGCTTTCGGCTCGTAACATCCCGAACGTCACAACCTTCCCAGCCGACAAGATCTCCGCCTACGACGTCCTGAATCACAGCGCCGTGGTGATCTTTAAGAGCGCCATTGCAACGCTGGAACAGTCGTTCGGTGACGCTGCACAAGGAGGAACGAAATGATTACTGTGTTGAAGCGCCCGATCATTACCGAGAAGGCATCGAAGCTGGGTCAGCAACAAGCACAGTATGTGTTTGAGGTGGATCCTGCGGCGAACAAGATCCAGATCCGTGCAGCAATCAAGCAGATGTTCGATGTGGACGCTGTGAGCATTCGTACGGTTCGCACCAAGGGCAAGGTAAAACAGCGCTACACTCGTAGTGGCTGGCAGATTGGAAAAACGAATTTGAAGAAGAAGGCCTACATCACACTGAAGGCCGGACAGACGATCGACATTGTTTCGGGCGAAGGCGCGGAAGATTAAGATCGGTCACGGAGAATAACGATGGCAACACGCTCACTCAAACCCATTACACCTGGTACCCGCTTCTACAGCATCAGTACCTTCGAGGAAGTCACGGCAACCAAGCCGGAGAAGTCCTTGATCGAGCCGATCAAGAAGACGGGTGGACGGAACAACACTGGACGCATTACCTCGCGTCACCGTGGCGGCGGACACAAGCGTATGTACCGCAAGATTGATTTCAAGCGGAACAAGCTTGGAATGAAGGCAACGGTGATGACCATCGAGTACGATCCAAACCGCACCTGTCGTATTGCCTTGCTGCAGTACGAGGACGGCGAGAAGCGCTACATCCTTGCTCCCGATAAGGTCAAGGTTGGCGATGTGCTCACCAGTGGTGCCGGATCGGAACTGCGTGACGGCAATGCCATGCCACTGCGCTCCATTCCGGTTGGTATGGTGGTGCACAATATCGAAATGAAGCCAGGCAAGGGTGGCCAAATGGTTCGCTCGGCCGGAACATCAGCTCAGTTCGTGGGCGTAGATGGCAACAAGGCTCAGCTGAAACTCCCTTCGGGTGAGATTCGGATGGTGCCTGCCGACTGCATGGCCACGCTGGGTGTGGTAAGCAACACCACGCACGAGAACATTCTGTACGGTAAGGCCGGACGGAAGCGCTGGTTGGGAGTTCGTCCGCTTACCCGCGGTATGGCTCGTAACCCAGTCGACCACCCGAACGGTGGTGGTGAAGGTAAGTCCAAGTCAGGTGGTGGCCGCAAGCACCCACGTTCACCATGGGGCCAGCTGGCGAAGGGCTTGAAGACCCGGAGCAAGAAGAAGGCTTCCAACGATATGATCATCCGTCGTCGTAACGCATAAGGATCAGGAGTAGCATACTATGCCACGTTCCCTCAAGAAGGAACCGTTTATCAGCTACAAGTTGGTGCGCAAGGTTGAAGAACTCAATGCGCAGAGCAAGAAGACGGTTGTAAAAACATGGTCACGAGCATCAACGATTAGCCCGGACTTTGTTGGACACACGTTCGCTGTTCACAACGGCAACAAATTCATCCCGGTATATGTCACCGAGAACATGGTAGGACACAAGCTTGGTGAGTTCGCTCCCACGCGTACCTACCGCGGCCACTCGGGCAACCGGAAAGATTTGAAAACAGGCAAGAAATAAGGACGCAGTACGATGGAAGCGCGCGCAATAAAGCGATACACACGATCATCGCCACGGAAAATGCGATTGGTTGTTGACTTGATCCGCGGCAAGTCGGCTCAGGAAGCCCTCACGATCCTGAAGTTTTCCGACAAGCATGCAGCAGAAGCTGCTGAGCTCACCCTCAAGTCAGCCATCAACAACCTCACACAGAAGGACGCTGGTATTGATCCTGAGTCCATCGTTGTGAAGGAAGCGCATGTGGGCCAGGGTCCAACGATGAAGCGAATCTCGGCGGCTCCGATGGGACGTGCCTATCGCGTTCGGAAGCGCTCGCATCACCTCACCATTGTCGTAACTACGAAACAGTAAGCGGAGAATCTTCACGTGGGTCAGAAAACCAACCCTATTGGCTTGCGACTAGGCATCATCCGTCAGTGGGATGCCAATTGGTTCGATGAGAAGAACGTCGCCGAGAAGCTTCAGGAAGACTTGATGGTTCGGAACTACATCAAGAGCCGTCTGAAGAAAGCTGGCATTGCGCGAGTCATTGTTGAGCGTACAGCAAAACAGGTTCGCATTACCATTACCACCTCGCGTCCAGGCGTCATCATCGGTCGGTCGGGCAAGGACATCAATCAGCTGGAAGAAGAACTTCGGAAGCTGACGAAAAAGGATGTGAAGGTTCTGATCAGTGAAATCAAGCGTCCGGAACTCGACGCTCAGTTGGTAGCCGATAACATCGCTGCCCAGCTGGAAGGTCGGATCTCGTTCCGTCGAGCGATGAAGAATGCGGTTAGCAGCACCATGCGCGTAGGTGCCGAAGGCGTGCGTGTGATGTGCTCGGGCCGCCTTGGTGGGGCAGACATGTCCCGCACAGAACAGTACAAAGAGGGCCGTGTGCCGTTGCACACGCTTCGCTCCGACATCGACTATGCTCAGGGCCGCGCCGAAACCGTGTATGGATCCATCGGTGTGAAGGTATGGATCTGCCGCGGTGACGTGATCGGTAAGCAACAGAATAACGAGAAGTAAGCAGACAGGGTATTAGGATACAACCATGCTCATTCCAAAGAGAGTTAAGCACCGCAAAACCCAACGTGGCCGCCGCCGTGGCAAGGCCTACCGCGGATCAACTGTAGAGTTCGGTTCATTCGGACTGAAGGCTATGGAAGGCGCTTGGATCACGAACCGCCAGATTGAATCGGCTCGTATTGCTATCAACCGTTACCTGCGTCGTGATGGTAAGGTGTGGATTCGCATCTTCCCGGACAAGCCAGTAACAAAGAAGCCGGCCGAGACGCGAATGGGTTCCGGTAAAGGTAATCCGGAGCTCTGGGTAGCAGTGGTCAAGCCGGGACGCGTGATCTTTGAGATCGACGGTGTAACCAAGGAGCGTGCACAAGAGGCCGTTCGCCTGGCCTCACACAAGCTGCCCATCAAATGCAAGTTTGTTCAACGAGTAGATCTTGGGGCACTGTAATGAAAGCACGTAAGGCACAAGACCTTCGCAGTCTGAGCACCGAGGAAATCGTCGCCTTCATCGCAGAGGCACAAGAGAGTCTGACCCGTCTGCGCTTCCGTAGCGCTCTTGGTCAACTGGATGATTCCTCGAGCTTGAAGACGCTTCGTAAGGATGTTGCACGGATGAAAACCATCCTGCACGAACGCAAGAATAACGACAACTGATTCGGATGACTCACATGGCAGCAGAAACAACAACAGCAACGTCGGAAGTCGGACGCAAGAAGGTGCGCGTCGGCAAGGTAGTCAGCAATAAAGCAGACAAAACCATTGTCGTGAGCATCGAGCGCCAGGTTGCTCATCCGATCTATAAGCGGTACTACAAGCAAACGAAAAAAGTCATGGCGCACGACGAAAACAACGAGTGCAACATTGGCGATACGGTTCGCGTGGTGGAAAGCCGCCCACTGAGTGCTCGCAAGCGTTGGGCCTTGGTTGAAATCATTGAACGTGCGAAGTAAGGGAGAATAGCATGATCCAGGAAGAAAGCAATCTCGTCGTAGCGGACAACAGCGGTGCTCGTCGCCTGCGTTGTATCCGCGTCCTCGGCGGCCACGGAAAGCGGTATGCCTCAGTTGGCGACCTCGTGGTGTGCTCGGTGAAGGCTGCCCTCCCACAGGCAGCTGTGAAGAAAGGTGAAGTGGTACGCGCTGTGATCGTCCGGACGAAGAAGGAAATACGCCGTCGCGACGGATCGTACATCCGGTTCGATGAGAATGCCGCTGTAGTGTTGAACAACAATAACGACCCACGGGGCACTCGCATCTTCGGACCAGTTGCTCGCGAACTTCGCGAGAAAAGCTTCATGAAGATCGTATCGCTCGCCCCTGAGGTTCTGTGAGGTAGATGATGAAACTAAAGATCAAAAAGGGCGACACGGTAACCGTGATTGCAGGACAAAACAAGGGAGCTACGGGACGCGTCCTGGTGGTGAATCCATCCAAGATGACCGTACTAGTCGAGGGCGTGAACCTGCGCAAAAAAGCGCAGCGTCCGTCGCAGCAGTTCCCGAGTGGCGGTATCCACGAGCAGGAAGTGCCGATCCACTACTCCAACGTGATGTTGGTGGATAAAAACGGCAAGGGCACCCGTGTTGGTTTCAACCGCACGGAGAACGGTGAGCGTACAGTCGTCACGCGCATCGCAAAGACAACGAACGAGGAATTGTAATCAGCCGATCCTAAGGATCAGAGAATCATGGCTAAGACAGTACAGAAAAAGTTTGATTTCAAACCAGAAGGTCCACGTCTCGAAGATGTGCAAACCGTAAAGGTGCCACCGCGCCTTGCAGCCTTCTATCGTGAAACGGTTGTTCCGGCGTTGATGAAGAAATTCAACTACGGCTCTGTGATGCAGGTGCCGAAGCTGGAGAAGATCACCATCAACATTGGTGCTGGTGGTGCCGTAGCCGATGCAAAGGCGCTGCAGTCAGCGATGAATGAGTTGGAACTGATCACTGGTCAGCGCCCAGCGGTAACGCGGGCCCGCAAGTCGATCGCCAACTTCAAGTTGCGCGAAGGCATGCCGATCGGATCGCGAGTGACGCTTCGACGCGCCCACATGTTCGAGTTCCTTGATCGCTTCATCAACATCGCTGCTCCACGTATTCGCGACTTCCGCGGATTCTCGGACAAGAGCTTCGATGGTCGCGGGAACTACACCATTGGTGTGAAAGAGCAGATCATCTTCCCTGAGATCGACGTCGACAAGGTGAGCCGTATTTCCGGTATGGACGTGACATTCGTGACGTCAGCACATACGGACGAAGAGGCTTACGCCTTGCTGCAAGAATTTGGTTTTCCATTCCGCAAACGAGACTAACGAGGACGAGGTAGTAACATGGCACGTAGGAGCATCATCGCTCGTAATGAGAAGCGCATTCGTCTTGCGGAAAAGTATGCGAAGAAGCGTGAGGAACTCAAAGAGGCTGGCGACATGGTTGGCTTGCAAAAGCTTCCACGGAATAGCTCTCCGGTACGTATCCGCCAGCGCTGTCTAGTAACAGGTCGCGGACGCGGTGTGTACCGCAAGTTCGGTCTTTGCCGGAACATGTTCCGACTGCTCGCACTTGACGGGAAGATTCCAGGAATCCGCAAGGCAAGCTGGTAAGCCCGGGGCGCCCCCTACCACTATATCATCGACACATCAGCGACACAGTAGACTTATGCCAGTATCAGACCCAATTGCCGATTTCCTTACGCGGATCCGTAATGCATCGGCAGCAAAGCACAAGACGCTCGACGTACCAGCGTCGAACATCAAGGTTGCCATTGCCGAGATTCTTAAGGATCAGGGCTTTATCGCCGACTACTCCCGCACCACAGACGGTGGTCCGCAGGGTGTACTGCAGGTAAAGTTGCGCTATTACTTTGGCCAACCGGTGATTCGCGAGATTCGTCGGGTGAGCAAGCCGGGCCGCCGCGTATACGCCGGAGTTGAAAATCTGCCTCGCGTACGCAATGGTTTGGGCCTTGCCATCATCTCCACCCCGCGTGGTGTGATGTCGGACAAACAGGCACGGCGTGAAAACGTTGGTGGCGAAATTATCTGCACGATCTGGTAACGAGAGTACGAGAGCAAGGAGACTGAAATCATGTCACGAGTTGGAAATAAACCCATCACGATCCCGAACGGTGTGAGCGTAACGTTCGCTAACGGTCTGTGTACAGTCAAGGGGCCGAAAGGCACACTGACGTATGAGATGAACACGAACATTACTCCGAACCAGGATGGCGATACCATCACCTTCGTGCGTGCGAACGACGCCAAGGATGTTCGTGCCATGCACGGCACCACTCGTGCTCGTATCGCATGGATGGTAGAGGGTGTATCGAAGGGCTTTGAGCGTACGCTGCAAATCGAGGGCGTTGGTTACAAGGTGGAGATGCGCGGAAAAAATCTCATGCTGAGCCTGGGATATTCGCACCCCATCATGTTTCTCCCTCCCGATGGCATCGAGTTTGCTGTATCGAGCCCAACGGTGATGATGGTGAAGGGAATCGACAAGCAACTGGTTGGCCAGGTGGCTGCCAAACTCCGCGAACAGCGCAAGCCAGAACCATACAAAGGCAAGGGCGTTCGTTATCAAGGTGAATACATCCGCCGGAAGGCTGGAAAGTCGGCTGGTAAGTAACGAAGGACGAACAGAACATGAACCGTATAGCGTTAAAACAGAAGCGGTACGATCGTCGGAATCGACGTGTCCGCAAGAATATCGAAGGCTCACCAGAGCGTCCGCGTCTAACCGTGTTTCGGTCCGCGGAGCACATCTAGGCCCAGATCATCGACGACACGACCGCTCGTACCATCGCAGCTGCCTCTACCACCGACCGCGAGGTGAAGGCAAAGCTGGCGGCTGGTATGACCAAGACGGACAAGTGCAAGGTGGTGGGGCTGGTTCTGGCCGAGCGTGCTAAGTCAGCCAAGGTTAGTGCTGTTGCCTTCGATCGCAACGGTTTCTTGTACCACGGCCGTATCAAGGCTCTGGCAGAGGCTGCTCGCGAAGGCGGTCTGGACTTCTAAACTCGAATGCAAACGGAGTAGAATTACGTGGCAAAGCAAAAACTCTCAGATCTCAACCTCAAAGACAAGATTGTCTATGTGGGCCGTACCTCGAAAGTGGTCAAGGGCGGACGTCGGTTCAACTTCTCAGCGATCGTGATCGTTGGTGACGAAGAAGGACATGTAGGATACGGTCTCGGCAAAGCCGGCGAAGTATCCGACGCCGTAACCAAGGCAACAGACGCTGCCAAGAAGGGCGTTGTGAAGGTGCGTATCCAGAATGGTACCGTACCTCACGAGGTGATTGGTCGTTTTGGTGCCGCCAAGGTGCTGATTCGTCCGGCAACGCCTGGTACGGGTGTGATCGCTGCAGGTGGCGTTCGTGCCATCCTGGAGTTGGCCGGTGTGAAGGACGTTCTCACGAAGTCCATGGGTTCATCGAACCCACACAACACGGTGAAGGCTGCCATGAATGCATTGGAGCAACTCGAAGATGCTGCCTCGGTAGCCGCTCGTCGCGGTGTAAGTGTAGACAAGGTTCTCCACGGCTAAGCAAGGAATTACTGACATGAAACTGAAGATTACGCAGATTAAGAGCGCCATTGGTGCCATTCAACCGCACAAGGATACCATTAAGGCTCTTGGTCTTGGACGACCGAACTACGTGTCGATCAAGCCGAAGAACCCCCAGATTCTGGGAATGGTGAATGCAGTGCGCCATCTTGTGACCGTAGAAGAAATCGAAGGCTGAGGTAGAACATGAAACACATTGGAAATCTTAGCCCGGCTCCCGGGTCGCGTCACAAGAAGAAGCGTGTTGGTCGTGGTGCAGGTTCCGGACATGGTGGAACCTCGACACGTGGCCACAAGGGTGCACAGAGCCGCAGCGGATTCAAGCGTAAGCCTGGATTCGAAGGTGGTCAGATGCCGCTGATTCGTCGTGTACCAAAGTTTGGTTTTACAAATATCAATCGCATCGATCACCAGGTTGTGAATGTTGCTACACTACAGCGCCTGGCGGACGAAGGTCTGCTCAGTGGCGGTGTGGTCACTAACGAGGTGCTCTACCATGTTGGTGCCGTGAGCAAGAAGTCGGTTCCAGTGAAGATCCTGGGTAACGGTGATTTGTCGGCCACACTCACAGTCACAGTAGACAAGGTATCGGCCTCGGCAAAGGCAAAGATTGAGTCTGCTGGAGGAGCGGTCACGGTCAATGGCTAACTTCATCAGTACCATCGGAAACATTTGGAAGATCACCGAGCTTCGGCAGCGGTTGGTCTTCACGCTTCTGGCCCTGGTTGCTGTGCGCATCGGATCGTTCATCACCATTCCTGGTGTAGACGTCGACATGCTTCGTGCGGCGAATCAGGCTGCCGATAGCGGAGGAACGATCTTTGGCTTGTACGACATGTTCGTGGGCGGCGCCTTTTCGCAGGCTGCCATCTTTGCCCTCGGTATCATGCCGTACATTTCCGCCAGCATTATCCTTCAAATCGCCGGGGTTGTACTGCCGGAGTTGCAGAAGCTGCAGCGTGAGGGCGAAGACGGTCGCCGACGCATCAATCAGTACACCCGGATGCTCACCGTAGGACTCGCTGCGCTGCAGGCATGGGGTGTATCCATCAAGATTGCCCAAACAGCTGGCCCGAACGGTGCAATGGTTGTACCTGAGGCTGGTCTGTTCTGGACCCTCTCGGCAATTCTTATCATGACGGCAGGTACCATTGCATTGATGTGGATCGGTGAACAGATCACCGAGCGTGGCATCGGTAACGGTATCTCCCTGATTATCATGATCGGTATCATCGCCCGCTTCCCGACGGCAGTGAAGCAGGAAATCCAGATGATTAGCGATAACGCCCGCAACCCGGTGGTTGATATCGTGCTGCTGGTTCTATTAGCAGGCATCATCGCTTCGGTGATTCTGGTAACGCAGGGGGCTCGTCGTATTCCGGTACAGTATGCCAAGCGCCAAGTTGGTCGCAAAGTGTACGGTGGTTCCACACAGTACATTCCGTTGCGCGTCAACACGGCAGGCGTGATGCCCATCATCTTTGCTCAGTCGATTCTGTTCGTACCAGCAACCGTGGCGTCGTTCTTCCCTGACAGCACACTGTGGCAGGACATTGCGAGCGCCTTCAGCGAGCAATCGGCGTGGTATGCAATCACGTACGGCTTGATGATCTTGTTCTTCACCTACTTCTACACGGCTATTGCCTTCAATCCGAAGGAAGTTGCCGACAACATGAAGCGGAACGGCGGATTCATTCCGGGTGTGCGTCCAGGATCGCAGACATCAGACTACATTGAAAACATTCTCACGCGAATCACCCTGCCTGGCGCAGTGTTCTTGGCAATCGTGGCAATCCTGCCAACGTTTGCAATGAACATTCTGCAAGTGCCACCGGTGTTCGCGTCGTTCTTTGGCGGTACGAGTCTCCTCATCATCGTGGGTGTTGCTCTCGACACGTTGCAGCAGATCGAATCCTATCTCTTGATGCGTCACTACGACGGATTCATGAAGACGGGTAAGATTCGCGGTCGTGCAGGGGCGATCTCCGGATAAGTATGGCAGTGGCTGAGGTATCGATTCCCACGCACACGACTGAAGAGATCGTCAAGATCGAGGCGGCATGCAGGATCGTGGCAGATACGTTGGCAGAAGTGGGACGGCATGTGGCGGCTGGGGTCACCACACGTGAACTCGATGCCATCGCCGAGGACTTTATCCGAACGCGCAACGGAATTCCCGCGTTCAAGGGATATGTGGTGGATGGCAAGGAATTCCCCTCGTCGCTCTGCATCAGCATCGATGAGGAAGTTGTGCACGGCATGCCCGGGGCACGACAATTGAAAACTGGACAGATTGTATCCGTTGACTGCGGTGTGCAGCTGGATGGATACTTCGGGGATAGCGCCTACACCTTTGCTGTAGGTGAGATCTCCACGGATAAACAGCGACTGTTGGATGCTACGCAGGAATCACTGCGGTTGGCCATCGAACAAGCTGTTGAAGGCAATCGGATGTACGACATCTCAAGAGCCGTCCAAACGTGTGTTGAAAAACAAGGATTTTCGGTGGTGCGGGAGCTGGTAGGTCATGGCATTGGTCGTCACCTCCACGAAGAGCCCCCTGTACCAAACTTTGTTCCGGGACTGCTTCACCGGTCACGGTATCCGAATGTGAAGTTGCGGTCGGGTATGGCACTGGCCATCGAACCCATGGTGAACATGGGATCATTCCAGGTCCATACGGCCAGTGATGGTTGGACTGTGTACGCTGCAGATGGGAAGCCATCAGCGCACTTCGAGCATACGGTGGTGATTCAGGGGAACAAGCCGTTGATTCTGACAGAGATGAGGTAACGAATAGGATTGTATGGGAAAAAATGATGTCATTCGCGTAGACGGTACCATTAAGGAAGCACTTCCAAACACGCGCTTCATTGTGGAACTGGAAAACGGGCACGAGATTCTCGCGCACGTGTCTGGCAAAATGCGGATGCACTTCATTAAGATCTTTCGCGGCGACAAGGTCACCGTTGAAATGTCGCCCTACGATTTGAGCAAAGGAAGAATTGTTTACCGCTATAAGTGATTGATATGAAAGTACAAGCATCAGTAAAGAAGCGTAGCCCGGAGGACAAGATCGTCCGCCGCAAGGGGAAGGTCTACGTCATCAATAAGAAGAATCCACGCTACAAACAACGTCAAGGCTAATCGAGGAGTATTACAGTGGCTCGAATTGCAGGAGTCGATTTACCGAAGAACAAGCGCGGCATGGTTGCGCTGACCTACATCTACGGTATCGGACCGACCACGAGTGCAGTTGTGCTCGATAAGGCCGGAATGGATCCCACCAAGCGCGTACATGAGTGGACGGACGACGAGGTTGCTCGTATCCGCCAAGCCATCGGCGACTACAAGACCGAAGGTCAGTTGCGCTCGGAGGTACAACTCAACATCAAGCGTCTGATGGATATCGGATGCTACCGCGGTCTGCGTCATCGTCGCGGATTGCCAGTACGCGGCCAGCGCACCAGCACGAACGCACGTACCCGTAAGGGCAAGCGGAAGACGGTTGCTGGTAAGAAGAAGGCCGCTCGTAAGTAAGAAATGATTGAACCGGGGTGTGAGCCCCGTTGGAACAGAAAGGATTAGTACATCATGGCAGCAGCGAAGAAGCGCGTAAAGCGTAAGATCGTCGCCGATATTCACGGTAAAGCCTTCATCCGTGCTACGTTCAACAACGTGATCGTGACGATCACCGATACCTACGGCAACACGCTCTCGTGGTCGTCGGCTGGAAAGAACGGGTTCCGCGGATCGAAGAAGAATACGCCTTATGCTTCGCAGGTATCGGCCGATAAAGCCGCCCGCACCGCCCACGAAATGGGTCTGCGTAAGGTTGATGTTGTAGTGCGCGGTCCGGGTTCCGGTCGTGAGGCAGCCATTCGCGCCCTCACAGCAGCCGGCTTGGAAGTGCTGTCGATTACAGACCGCACACCACTGCCACACAACGGTTGCCGTCCGCCGAAGCGCCGTCGCGTGTGATGTTTGACGATTTATTACTTCCATCCTGACATACACAAAGGCCTAGAACATGCAGATGCAGATGCCCGACGGTTTGATCGTCGACGAACAGGGCTCTCCGTTCCACGCTGTGTTTACCCTCAATCCACTGGAAGAGGGTTACGGCGTGACGATCGGGAATGCCTTCCGTCGCGTGCTGCTCTCGTCGATCCCTGGCAGTGCCATCATCGGCGTGAAGATCAGTGACGTTCTCCACGAGTTTCAGACCATACCTGGCGTAGTTGAAGACATGACGGAGGTGATCCTCAACCTAAAAGAGGTTCGTTTCCGCGTGCTTGACAAGAAAATGCCAAACCGTATCTCCTTCCGTCTCAAGGGCGGTGGAACATGGACGGCGGCCGACATCGGCAAGGCTTCGCCAGAGATCGAGGTGTTGGAACCGAAGAAGGTCATTGCCCATCTGGCAGAGGATGCAGATTTCGACGTGGAACTGCGCATCGGCCGAGGCAAGGGATACGTTCCATCTGAAGAGCATAGCACAGCAGATAATCCTGTTGGCATGCTTCCGATCGATGCGATCTATACACCTATCATGAATGTGATCTACAATGTAGAGCCATTCCGTGTAGGCCAGAAGACAGACTACGAAAAACTGATGCTCGACGTCAAGACCGACGGTTCGATTACAGCCAAAGAAGCCATCGAACATGCTGCCGACATCCTACGCCAGCACGTAGCGTTGTTCCTCGGAGCAGCCCCGGCAAATAGCGTAGAGCACGTCAACGAGGCAGGTGGTGACTCCGAAGCCGAGCGTGAGCGTCAGCGTATCCGCCGCATTCTGATTCAACCCGTGGATGAACTCGAACTCAGCGTACGTGCTCACAACTGCTTGAAGGCAGCCAGCATCAAGACACTGTCGGATTTGGTAAGCCTGCAGGAGACGGATCTTCTGAAGTTCCGCAACTTCGGCCGCAAGTCGCTTGCCGAGCTCACCGACGTTGTATACCAGAATGGTCTCACCTTCGGTATGGATGTAGCGCCGTATCTAGCTGAAGAGCCCAAGGCGCGTGACTGAGTGAACTACAGCGCGATTTCAATAAGGAATTACTGACATGAGACACAATTACAGCGGACGTAAGCTAAAGCGCACAGCAAGTCACAAGCGTGCCTTGATGGCGAACTTGGCTACGTCGCTCTTTGAGCACAAGCGACTCATTACCACTGTTGCCAAGGCTAAGGAGCTTCGTCCGTTTGCCGAACAACTCATTACCCGTGCAAAAAATGCCTACGCTGGTGAGCGCTCTGCTGAAGCATCGGGCGTAGACGTCCACAGCCGCCGTATGGTTGCTCGGTATATTCGCAACAAAGCCGTCTTGCAAGAGCTGTTCGACACGATCGCTCCAGCCGTTGCAGAACGCGCCGGTGGATATACGCGCATTGTCAAGCTTGGCAACCGTCGTGGAGATACCGCTGCAGAAGCGTTGATCGAGCTGGTTGATTGGTCGAACCCTCAAGATGGGCGCGTCACACAAAAGAATCGCAAGCCAGCCAAGGTTGCCAAGCCAAAGCCGATGGCTGCGATGAAGCCAGCACCAGTTGCAGCAGCTCCGGCTGTTGAAGAGGTGGAAGAGGCAGAAATGGACGCACAGGTAGAGGAGATGGTTGCAGAAACCGAGACGGTTGTTGATGAAACGCCAGCGGTTGAAGAAGCATCCACCGACGAATCTGCCGACGCCGCTGCCGACGCCGAATCTGAAGAGAAGAACGACTAAGCACGTATCCCATTGAAAGCCAACGCCGAGCGTTCAGCGTTCGGCGTTTTCCTATTTATGGCGCAAGAACACCACATCGAGGCGATGTTTGCCACGGGGGCCGTGCAACCCGATCAGTTTCCGCCCTCCAACTATCCGGAGGTGGCAATGATTGGTAGGTCCAACGTGGGGAAATCGTCGCTGATCAATACCATTGTGCGCCAAGGAAATCTTGCACGCGTGTCGAACACACCCGGCAAGACGCAGGAAATCAACTTCTTCGCCACCAATGCCGGATTCGGATTGGTGGACCTACCGGGCTACGGCTATGCCAAGGTGAGCAAGGGGAAGCGGGAGATGTTCTCTGGCTTGATCAAGGCCTATCTGCTGGAGCGGGAAAACCTGGCGGCAGTGTTTGTCCTCGTGGATTCTCGCCACGAGCCCATGCCCATCGACCTGGCCATGATTGAGGAGTTGGAGTTTGCAGGCCGTCCATATGTTGTGGTGCTCACCAAGTGCGACAAGCGCAAGGGTGGCGCTGTAGCCGAACGCGTTGAAGAGTTTCGGCATCTCTTGTCGCAGTGCCAGCATGTTGTGGACGTGATCGCAACATCGTCGCAGACGGGAGAGGGTCGTGTGCAACTTATTGGTGTGATGAAGCGCTTGAGTCAGCAATTCGCGGAGAAATCAACGAGGAATCGCGATGAGTGATCGATCGAATGAGCAACCAGTCGTTGGAATTCTGATGGGTAGCGACTCCGACCTCCCCATCTTGCAGGAAGCTGCGCTGATTTGTGATGGCTTCCACGTGCCCTATGAGATGCGAGTGGTAAGTGCCCATCGTACGCCTGCCGACATGGCTACGTATGGCGCAACTGCCCATGAGCGCGGCATCAAGGTGATCATTGCTGGTGCGGGTGGCGCTGCCCACCTCCCAGGGATGTTGGCCTCGTACACATCGGTACCGGTGATCGGCGTACCGGTTCCGTCGAAACATCTTCAGGGACTCGACTCGCTGTTGAGCATCGTCCAGATGCCTGGTGGCGTCCCCGTTGCGACCGTTGCTATTGGCGGAGGAAAAAACGCCGGACTCTTGGCCGTGCAGATGCTAGCCATGCATGATCCACAGCTGATGACGATGATGATCGAGTACAAGCAGGTCCTAGCCCAACAGTCGCGCGAAAAGAACGCGCAGTTTGAAGCTCCGAAAACTTCAGTCCCGTAGTGATGCACCGTTCGTCTCGAACTGGTGCTGCGACGGGTGGTGTTCACCTATTCTGTTGTTCACATCGATGGAGATTGAGATTTGTGTTGCCACCGAGCAGCACCACTCCTATGCCGACGAGATCGTAGATACGATCTACCAGGCCGCCCAGCTTCGAGGTACCGGTATCGCACGACGCACCCCCGAGTACATTCGAACAAAGATGGATGAAGGCAAGGCCATCATTGCCCTTGCACCCTCGGGCCGTTTTGCCGGCTTCTGCTACATTGAGTCCTGGCAGGACAAACAGTTTGTAGCAACCTCGGGACTGATTGTCGTCCCGGAATTCCGACAACAGCAACTTGCCAAGCGCATCAAAGCCGCTGCTGTTGCACGAGCACGTGAGATGTTCCCCGGAGCGAAGCTCTTCGGCATCACTACGTCAGCTGCAGTGATGAAGATCAACACCGAGCTTGGATATCGTCCGGTGCACTTCAGCGAGCTACCTCAAGATGAGATTTTCTGGAAGGGCTGCAGCAGCTGCCCCAACCACGACATTCTGGAGCGCACCAAGCGTACCATGTGCCTCTGCACGGCGATGCTGCACTCTGGTTCGGCGCCAACCACGAACCCAGCGGAGGAATCATGAAGAAGGTACTCCTCGCCTTTAGCGGCGGCTTGGATACCAGCTACTGTGCACGGTATCTGGCGGTGGAGAAGGGATACAGCGTTCACACGGTCATTGTAAACACTGGTGGCTTCACCACCGATGAGTTAGAGGCGATTGCCCGTCGCGCCCAGTCGTGCCAGGTAGCTTCCCATACCGTGCTGGATCGTACGCAGGAGCTGTATGCGACGGTCCTGCGATATCTCATTGCCGGTAACGTGCTCAAGAACAATCGTTACCCACTCAGCGTGAGTGCGGAGCGTATCGTGCAAGCAATTGCCATTGCAGAGTATGCTTCAAACCACGGTTTCGATGCTGTTGCTCACGGCAGTACGGGAGCGGGCAACGACCAATTCCGATTCGATGTGGTTCTGCGTGCACTGTGCCCACAAGCAGCGTTGCTCACGCCCATTCGCGACCAGCAGCTCACACGCGACCAAGAGATCGCCTACGTACGGGAACATGGCGTGGAGGGAGATTGGACGCGAGCGGCCTACTCGGTAAATCAGGGAATCTGGGGCACCACGATTGGCGGCAGAGAGACGCTCACCAGTGATCAGCCCCTTCCCGAAGATGCCTTCCCATCGTCCGTGTACGACGTGCCCGAGGAGCCGATGCACATCACGGTTGGCTTCGTACAAGGCGAACCGGTGTCCCTCAACGGAGCCGTACTCGATCCGGTTGACGTAATGCAGCACCTCAATCATGCTGGTGCGCTCTACCATGTGGGCCGCGACATGCACGTTGGAGATACCATCCTGGGAATTAAGGGACGGGTGGCGTTTGAGGCTCCGGCAGCCATGATCCTGATTAATGCCCATCATCTGCTGGAGAAGCATGTCCTGTCCAAGTGGCAGCTCAATCTCAAGGATCAGCTGGCACTGTGGTATGGTCAACTCCTGCATGAGGCGCAGTTTCTGGATCCTGCCGCTCGCAGCATTGAAGCCTTTTTCGCCGACACCCAGCGATACGTTACCGGCGAGGTCGATCTGGAGTTGCATCCCGAACACGTGCGCCTCTTGGGTGTGCGCTCTCCCTTCGACCTGATGGCAGGGGGCTTTGGCGCATATGGTGAAGAGCATGGAGCCTGGACGGGGCAGGATGCACAGGGCTACGCAGCGATTGCGTCCATTGCGGCGCGCCTGTTTCACCATGTTCACCCACCTGCTGGTGAAGGTACATGATGAAGGTTGCCATTGTTGGAGCCGCCGGCTACACCGGTGGTATGCTTCTTCGACTCCTGCAACGACACCCCGAGGTGGGAGAGGACAACCTGTGTGTTGTGAGTACAAGTCATGCGGGTGCATTGGTGACGGATGCTCATCCAGATCTTCTGGGTTCGCAGCTTCGTTTCTCTGCTGCGATACCTTCAGCGTGTGACGTGATCTTTCTTTGTGCAGGCCACGGCAATTCCCGCGCGTGGATGGAGCAGCACGATGTGCATCACAACGTGCAGGAGGCGATTGTGATCGACCTCAGTGCCGATCACCGCCTGGATCCCGATTGGGTGTACGGACTACCCGAGGTCTATCGCGATCGTATCGCTACCAGTAAGCGCATTGCGAATCCGGGATGTTTTGCCACGGCCATCGAACTCGGTTTGCTTCGCCTTGGCGAGCACGGACAGTTGCACAACGTTGTTGCGCATGCTACAACGGGTTCTACCGGTGCTGGGCAAGCCCCTTCCCCAACTACGCACTTCTCCTGGCGCGATAACAACCTGAGTGTGTACAAGGCCTTCACACATCAGCACCTCGATGAAATCGAGATGGTGTTGGGCATGCGTCCCGTCATGATTCCGCTCAGAGGGAACTTCACTCGAGGCATCTTGATGTCGGCCGTGGTGGCATCTCAAGCCAAAGCCGACGTGGTGCGCGAGCACTATCGTCAGAGGTTTGCCGGGCATCCGTTTGTGCACATTGTGGATGACCTCCCCGATCTGAAGCGTGTTGTTGGTACCAACAACATTGCCATTGGCTTCGAGGATCATGGTGGTCACATTCTGGTGGTGTCAGTGATCGACAATCTGTTGAAGGGGGCTTCTGGGCAAGCGGTGCAGAACATGAACCTTGCCTGCGGCTTTGATGAGAGGTGTGGACTCGATCTGATGGGAGTGGCATTATGATGAAGCCGCTGCCAGTGTATTCTCTGTTGCCCCTCACCCTCACTCGGGGGAAGGGGTCGATGGTGTATGATGCCGATGGTACTCCGTATTTAGACCTGTACGGTGGACATGCCGTGATCTCACTGGGTCATGCCGATGAAGCATGGCAGCAGGCAATTGCCGATCATGCTGGGAGTCTGGGCTTCTACTCCAATAGTGTTCACCTCCCAGTCCAGTATGCCGCTGCCGAGGCGCTTGGTCGTATTGCCGGTCGAGAAGACGATCACGTCTTCTTTGTGAACTCTGGTGCCGAGGCCAACGAGAATGCACTAAAGCTCGCATCGTTTGTGACGGGTCGCAGCAAGATCGTAGCCTTTCACGGTGCCTTCCACGGGCGTACGTCCCTGGCGGTGGCCGCTACGGGTGATCCCAAGCTGATCGCGCCCGTCAATCAGGTTCACGACGTGATCCACCTGCCCTTGAATGACATCGATGCCGTACATACGGCACTCGCGAGTCATGATGTTGCAGCTGTGATCATCGAAGGCATTCAGGGAGTAGGGGGCTGTGCCATGCCCACCGATACCTTCCTGCGTGAACTTGCAGAGGCCTGCGATCGCACGGGAACGATGCTCATCCTGGACGAAGTGCAGTCGGGTTGCGGTCGCACGGGCCAGTATTTTGCCCACCAGGCCGCTGGCATCGTACCGCCGATTGTGACCATGGCGAAAGGGATTGGCAATGGATTTCCAGTCGGTGCGATGATTGTCAGCCGCTCTATTGACGTCCGCGTGGGGATGCTGGGGACCACCTTTGGTGGCAATCCCATGGCCTGTGCCGCTACCCTGGCTGTAGTGCAGGGGATCGAGCAACACAACCTGATGCAGCGTGCTATCGAGCGTGGTGAACAGTTGCGCGCCGGCTTGGTTGATACTCCGGGCATCGAAGAGATTCGTGGTCGTGGACTGATGGTAGGTCTTGTCTTGGACGGTCCGTGCGCCGAAGCCCGTACTGCACTGTGGCGCGATCATCAGGTGCTCACGGGAAATGCCTCCGATCCACGTGTGCTGCGCTTGCTGCCGCCACTGTCGATCACGGAAGCCGAGATTGATCGGGCTGTCACAGCATTGCGGACGGTACTGGAGATGAGGTCATGAAGCGATTCACATCGGTCCACGACGCTGCCCATTCTGTTGGGCTGGACGCAATCCTTGAGACGTCCGGGCGAGTAGCCGCTGATCCGTGGTGCTATGCCGATGCCGGCCGCCGGCGTACGTTGGGCCTGCTGTTCTTCAATCCCTCTCTGCGCACGCGCATGAGTACCCAAAAAGCGGCACAGCTGCTGGGTATGGATACCATCGTGATGAACGTCGGATCGGATTCGTGGACACTTGAAACGCGCGATGGCGTTGTTATGGACGGCGGCGCCACGGAACACATTCGCGAAGCGGCTGCCGTGATGGGGCAGTACTGCGACATCCTAGGCATTCGCACATTCGCAGGGTTAAAGGACCGTGACTTCGACTACGCCGAGACAGTACTGGAGAGCATGATCACCTACAGTGGCGTGCCTGTTGTGAGCTTGGAAAGCGCCACACGCCATCCTCTGCAGTCCTTGGCAGATCTGATCACCATCCAGTCCCTCGTTCCAGCCCGTCGGCCCAAGGTGGTCCTCACATGGGCACCACATCCCAAAGCCTTGCCGCAAGCCGTAGCAAACAGCTTTGCCGAATGGATGCTGGCAGCCAACATGGATCTGGTGATTACCCATCCCGAGGGCTATGAACTTGCACCAGAGTTTGTTCGTGGTGCTACCATCCTGCATGATCAGGATTCCGCACTGGACGGAGCCGATATCGTCTATGCCAAGAACTGGAGTAGCTATCAGCAGTACGGTGCGATCCTGTCGAAGGATCCGTCATGGACCATCACTCCGCAGAAGATGGCACGTACCAATCACGCACGCTTCATGCATTGCCTGCCGGTTCGAAGGAATGTGATCGTCACTGATGAGGTGCTCGACTCGGAGCAGTCCATCGTGATTCAGCAGGCTGCCAATCGTGTCGTAAGCGCTCAGGCCGTGTTGTATCACCTGCTACAGGCCCTGTGATGAACCATGTGATGAACCGTGTGATCAAGATCGGTGGTGGCATCCTGGACAAGCCCGAGCAGCTCAATGCGGTCTTGGATGCCATTGCCCGCAGGCCTGACGGTGTAGTACTCGTGCATGGCGGAGGCCGTCTTGCCACCGACCTGGCCGAGCGTCTGCACCTGCCCCAGCATATGCACGAGGGACGCCGGATAACCGACTACGATACCTTGCAAGTGGTCACCATGACCTATGCGGGCTGGATCAACAAGAGCATCGTGGCCGGACTGTACGCCCGCGGTGTTGCAGCATTGGGTCTGTGCGGCGCTGATGGTGATTTGATTCGATCCGTGAAACGGTCTCCTGATCCGGTGGATTTCGGATTTGTTGGTGATCCGGTGGCGGTCAACCATGATGCGCTGCGAAGCTACGCTGGAGACGCCGTGCCTGTGATTGCTCCCATCACACACGACGGTGCTGGCACGCTTCTGAATACCAATGCCGATACGGTGGCTGCGGTGATTGCTCGGGCTCTGGCCCCGAATGTAGAGTTGGTCTTTGCCTTCGACCATGTCGGTGTCCTACGCAACCTGCAGGATCCTACATCGATGATTCCGGAACTGTCGAGAGCATCGGCCACGACGATGGTTAACCGCGGGGAGATTCACAGCGGTATGCTGCCGAAACTGTCGGCAGCCTTCTCAGCGGTAGAGCAGGGTGTGCCTCGTGTCCGCATCGTCAAGTACGACGAAATTGATGGTGAAGGGGGCACATGGATTCGATAGACCAGCGCTCCTTCAACAATCTGTATGAGGAGGTGCGAGATCTGCTGCGTGTGCTGATCGCTACGCCATCCCACAGTACGCAGGAATCCACCACAGCCGATGTCCTTGAACAGTGGCTGCATGCCCGTGGTGTCGACACAGAGCGTTATGGCAACAACGTAGTTGCCCGACATGTGGGAGGTGATGATCAACCCATCATCCTGTTGAATTCACATCATGACACGGTGAAACCTGGTGGCGGATGGACGTCAGATCCGTACACGCCAACGTTGCGCGATGGCAGGTTGTATGGATTGGGCAGCAACGATGCCGGTGGAGCACTGGTTACCATGCTCGCAACATTTCTGCACCTGCGGCAGATTCCGGATCTGCAGTATGGCATCATCGTTGCCGCAACAGCTGAAGAAGAGATCAGTGGTCAGCATGGAATGGCTCTCCTCGCACGGGATGTGTTGCCACCATTGCACGTCGCGCTGGTGGGGGAACCTACACAGATGCAGATGGCCATTGCTGAAAAGGGGCTGATGGTGTTGGATGTAATCGTGCACGGGGTTACTGGTCATGCAGCACGTGATGAAGGTACCAATGCCATTGCACGTGCCCTGCCCATCATCGACTGGTTTCACACGTATCAGTTCGACCGGCCTGACAGCG
Organism: Candidatus Kapaibacterium sp.; assembly: GCA_030833725.1. Classification (GTDB taxonomy): domain Bacteria; phylum Bacteroidota; class Ignavibacteria; order Kapaibacteriales; family Kapaibacteriaceae; genus OLB6. The sequence goes on from JAURGP010000011.1 coordinate 32,772, forward strand.
TCCTAGGTACCGTGAAGATGACGGTCACGCAGATCAACGCCGGCAGCCAGCACAATGTTGTCCCTGATCGGTGTCACCTGGTGGTAGACGTGCGTATCCCGGGTCAGTACCGGCACGAGGATGTCCTGGACGTGATTCGCCGGCACATGGCGATCAACGCTGACGGACACGTTGACCTTCAGCCGCGCAGCATGCGCCTGCGTTCATCACGGATCGACGCAGATCATCCCCTCGTATGTCTTGGACATTCCATGGGCTTGACCTCGTATGCCAGTCCTACGATGAGCGACCAAGCATTGCTCCCCATCGGCGTGCCATCAATGAAAATCGGTCCTGGAGATTCTGCACGATCCCATACTCCCGATGAGTACATCACGCTGGAAGAGCTACGCTCTGGCATTGCGACACTCTGCACGCTGTTAGAAAGGTACTGCCGATGAAACCTCCGATGAACCCTCCGATGAAACTGTGGGAAAAGAACACGCCACTGGACGCTCTCGTGGAACTGTTCACCGTTGGCAACGATCGCACCATGGACGAGCGTCTGGCGCGATGGGACGTTGTTGGGTCCATCGCCCACGCAACGATGCTCGGCCAGGTGGGACTGCTACCGATGAGCACAGCACAGGCATTGGTCCAAGAGCTGAGCACGATCCTGCAGGAGATCGATGCTCACGGGATCAGTATTGAAGACGGGGTGGAGGACATCCATAGCCAGATCGAACTGGAACTCACGCGCAGACTAGGGGATGTGGGGAAGACCATCCATGTGGGCCGCAGTCGAAACGATCAGGTGGCCGTGGATCTGAAGCTCTTTCTGCGTCATGAGATGCGTCAACTCCGCAGCGACGTGCATGCGCGGATCAAGATCATGCTCGACGTGGCCGATGAGCACGGCACCACAAGCCTGCCCGGCTATACGCACTACCAGGTAGCAATGCCATCCAGCTTTGCGCTGTGGGTAGGGGGCTATGCCGAGGCACTCCTCGAGGATCTGCGGGTGGTCGACATGGCTATTGATGCCGCCAACGCCAACCCTCTGGGCAGTGCTGCCGGATACGGAACGTCGCTACCCATCGACCGACAGCAAACAACACGCGCACTGAACTTCGACCGCCTGCATGTGACCAGCACGTTCGCACAGATGTCGCGTGGCCGGACGGAGAAACTCGTAGCGATGGCCATGGCTCAGGTAGCCAGCACACTGGCACGCTTCGCCATGGACGTGGTTCAATACATGAGTCAGAACTACGCACTGCTCACGTTGCCCGACCATCTTACAACCGGTAGCAGCATCATGCCGCACAAGAAGAATCCCGATGTCTTCGAGGTCCTGCGTGCGCGGTGTAATCGCTTGCAGTCTCTGCCCACCGAGCTCGCCCTCGTACAAACGAACTTACCATCCGGTTACCATCGCGATCTCCAGTTCGTCAAGGACCGGATCATTCCCGCTCTCGACGAGATGCGACTCTGTGTCCACGTCGCGCAGGCAATGGTACCGCACGTGCGTCCCATAGGTGGGGTGATGCACGATTCCCGGTACCGTTACATCGACAGCGTTGATCGTGTGAACGACCTTGTGGCACAAGGCGTACCGTTTCGGGATGCCTATCGAGCCATTGCCGACAGCATCGCCAATGGTACCTACAACGCGGGAAGCCCCCTACCGGACCATGTTCCCAACGATGCCTCGGCTGCGATTGGCTCGCCTGGGAATCCTGGGATCACCCTTCTGCGAGAGCGGTGGGTTAGCTCGCACCCGAGCTCGCACCTGAACTCGAACTCGAACTCTCGTAGCGAATCATCCACCAGCTGATGGCCGCACCAAGAGCCATGCCCGTAAGGACATCGCTCAGATAGTGGACGTTGTACATTACCCGGCCTAAGGCAATGGCCAGGCCGACGATCCATGCGAGGGGTCGCAGGCGGGGCCATGTAGCCGACCCAGCAATGGCAATGGCAATGCCGGTGGTGGCATGGCCCGACGGAAATGAATTCCAGCTCCAGTCGGTCACGAAGCCGAACCACTGAGGGGAGAGCAGTCCCTCGGCGAGAAACAATGGTGGTCGAGGCCGGCACACGAGCACCTTGAATACGTTGGCCAAGAGTCCAGAAGCTGCAATGGAGCCAAACAATACGAGGTGTTTCCGTGCGATACTGCGCCAGCTGCGCCACGTAGCCAGAATCATCAGCAGGCTGTACACAAGAATCCAGTGACTCTTGCCCGCCTCCTCAAGCCAGTACCCGGCGGTGCGCATCTCCGGCGTAGAGATGCTGTTGATCCACGTTGCCAGGCGAACGTCGAACCACGCAACGCTGATGGCTGCGCTCACCAGCAGAGCAACCAACCACCAGCGTTGAGAGGGGCTCAGGTTCATGGGCGAAGTTACGGCGCAGAGATATGGTACAGAATTACGGCACAGAGTTACGGCAGAAGAATGGTGCGCGTCGTGTGTCCATCTGTGATGAAGTACACACCCGGTGCGAGTTGACTGCGATCGATCTCGCCATCACGCACCACCAACGGCATCCGCACACCACGAAGATCGACGGCATAGGTGTGGGCTGCCCAGTGTACGTCATCGAAATGTGACTCTTCATCGGACTCACGAACCGACACGGTATTCAGCGGAAAAACAATGATATCCGTTGCGGGGTCGTAGGACGTGCCAGCATACGTTGCACCCACCCAGAGATGGTCGAAGGCAACGAGAACCGGATCGCACTTATCGCCGACGTCGAAGCTTCTTCGCAGCGTCAGTTGGAGATCATCACCCTGCAGGCCACGGTCGAACATCAGAACGGTACCAGCATAGGTGGTAACAAAAGCGAAGTTTTCGTGCAGAGCGATTTCGCGAGGTCCGTCGTAGCCCGACGTTGGTGTCGGGAATCGTCCGGACACGGTCCGGGAGATTACGTCAACGATCACCACCTCGTGGGAACCCGTCATGGTCACGTAGGCGAGTCCTCGGGCGTTGTCGATGGCAACATTGTTGGGTGTATCACCCACAACGAGTTCCGCAATGGTGTTGTCGTCATTGATGAAGACCAGCGATCCATCCATGTTGCCAAAGGTGCCTTCGCAGAGCACCAGCGGTAGTGATGTTGTTCCTCGGGTATAGAACTCGATCATTTGTGGGTTGACGGCCACATCTACCTCCGTGCGGCTGCCGGCGGTAGGGTCGAGGATTGTGATGTATCCCGGATCGGTGTACGATGGTCGGTGGCTGGTGTAGAGCTTGCCCGTGGGAACGTTGTAGGCCACCGATGTGATATCCGAGCCGTGCATCACGGGCGAGGAGCTGCGCTGTTGCGTTGTTGCCGTGTAGGCCCACACGGTATCGTCCAGCGCAATGAACATCAGGCCGAGGTACGGATCAAAGCCCATGTGCTTGGCAGTGATATCTGCCCAGGGGAAGACGTACTGACTCGTGATCGCACGGGTGGTGGGGTCTACCACCAACCACGTAGCAGGTTCATCTGTGCTGTCCTGCGCACCATCGTAGTTGTCATCAACACCCAGGGCTAGGGCATGGATGGCCCCATTATACTCCCAGAGCGACGACACCACCGGTGGTGTGGTGATGCGCTCCTGCGCTTGGAGATGAGAAGACGGCGTGCTGAGGATCAGGCACGCAATAACGAAACAGAATGCCGTGCTGCGCATGGCATACCTCCACAAGACCGTTGTTCAGCGCAACGGCGCGGTCGGCGACCGCAGTGAGTTACGTCGTGGCAGGTCTTCCGGCTTCGGCGTCATTCTCCCCATCCGCCTTCCCAGGGCTGCTGTACCCCAGTGACTGCTTCTCGTAGAAGCCAGGATGGATTGTCGACCGATACGGCGGCGCAACCGCGCGGGAATCTCACCCGCTTCCCTCTTCGCGCTGCACGGAGTTGGAAACCACGTTCCCTGCAGCGACCACAACAATGGAATGGACGAATATACGGGGTGCGACTATCTTTGCTGGATGAGAACTGACAAAGCGTCGAGTGGTCTTCTCTTCCTGATCGCCTATGTGGCTACGGTAACGGCCGGCGTTGCATCGTCGATCTTCAGTGCCTATCTGCCACTCATCGTGACCGATTTGACGGGCCAGTCGGACACGGCTACCATCGGCCAGGTGGGTTCCACTGCCGGTGCTGCCTTCTTGCTGGGATGGGCCGTGGGTGCCGTATTCCTAGGTGCCGTGGCCGACCGCATCGGGCGGAAGCGTGCATTTACACTCAGCGTTGCGATCACGTCCCTGGGTATCATTGCCACGGCACTTGTTCCCAACGTGCTTGCCTTAGTCGTGGTTCGATTCATCACGGGCGGCGGAGCAGGAAGTGTGTTGTTGCTGGCTGCGGTAACCATTGCCGAGAGCTGGAGTACCTTGGGTCGAGCCCGAGTGATCGGAATTCTCGTCAACGCCTTCCCCGTAGGATTGATTGTGTCTGGCCTAATCGGCAGCGTGGTGGACGACTGGCGTACGGCCTATCTTCTGGGCGGATTATCCGTTGTATTGGCTGTTGCAGCTTGGACTTGGCTGAAGGAAGCTCCAGTGTACGCACACAGCGAAACATATCATCGTGATCGCCACCTTGCCCGTGAGCAGGTACTCGACGCCGCCTATCGCAGAGATCTCATCGTAGGGGTTGTGCTGTTTGGTTCGATGCTCGTAGGTCTGTGGGCCGTCTTCGTCTGGATGCCAACGTGGGTGGGGAGCTTATCCGGCGACGGCGACGCGCAGTGGTACCGTGCCATGACCAGTATCGCGCTTGGAGTCGGTAACGTGATTGGCGGATTCGGTGTGGGGCCCCTCTCAGATCGACTGGGCCGAAGGGGGTCTGCCATGGTTGGCTACATCGGCTGCATGATCACAACGCTCGTGATCTTCCTACCGGACCATCTGCCCGATACCCTCGTAGGCTTGGCCGTGGTTCTTGGTGCCTTCATCGGACTGAATCAGGGCACGCTCATGGGCTACGTACCAGAGCTCTTTCCCACGCTCATCCGTGGCGCTGCTTCAGCCATCTGTTTCAACGTGGGCAGGATTGCTACGGCTGCTGGCGTGATTGCCGGTGGCTTCCTCATTACGTTGTTCGGAGGCTATCACTACGCCATCCTGGGCTTCGGGCTTGCCTATGCCATAGGATTCGTTACGCTCCTGTTGGCGCGCGAAACGCGAGGCCAGGATCTCCCGGTGTAACCTGCACCGTGCGGATACCCAGCCGATTGGCGCTGCGGCAATTGGCTGCCGAGTCATCGAACAGGATACACTGTTCAGGGGCGACGCCCTCGGTGCTGCATACATGCAGAAAGGACTCCGGATCCGGCTTGCGATGACGCATGAGGTAACTCAGGTATAACTGGTTGGACCGCCATCCCTGCTCAAAGAATGATGCAGCTTGGCGATGATGCAGCTCACTGATGTTCGATACCAGCACCATCCGCGCCTTGGGATACATCAGGTGAAGGTCCAACTCCACTTGGTAGGCATGGGCAAACGGCTCCATCAGGATGGCACACCAGGCCCGATCCAACTCGGCGTCGGTAGCAGAAAATCCAAACTGGTCGCGAAGCCCCCTACGAAATGCTTCAACGGATACATCGCCGCGGTCTGCAGCGATGAACAGAGGATCCTGGTCGTCCACGCCAAAGAGAATCTCCCGACCATTGTAGCCAGGCAGGTTCTGTAGGGCAGTTCGTGTGCGTTGGAACTCGATGCGATAGAGCACATTTCCAACATCGACCATCGCCAGCTGTACCGAAGAATCAGAAGCGGAAGTAGCGGCCACGTCGGTCCTCGATGGATGCGGAGTCGAGCAGGTCGCGAAGGAACTGCTCCCAAGCGAGTTTCTTCTGCTCGTTGGTGATCGTCGATAGGACGTTGTCTCTCATCTGCCGGTAGTCTTCTGGAGTGGCTCGCACGACGTAGTGCACGTTGACGAGGTACCAGCCGTTATCTCCACGAAATGGCCCAAGGAGTCCCGACGTCGTAGCTGCTCGCACGGCTTGTGCCGCCAGTGGGTCGTGCATCGAGCCGATGGCACCGGATGCGTCTACGAGGACATCGCGCTCTATCACAGCCCCGGAAGCACCGGAGAGTGGCGCACCGATCATCATACGGCCGTCGTCCAACACCGTGGTGACAGCATGAATGCGGAGCATATCCGTGCGCATCTCACTGCAGGCCTGATCGCGTTGCCAGTCGGCCAGCACGCGATCCCGGACATCATCGAAGTCCATCTGTCCGGCCGCTAGTGAATCCACTACAACAGCTAGCACGGCCCCACGCTCAGGCGTATCAATTGGATCCAGCGCGCTACCGACGGGAGTAGCAAAGGCCTCCTTCACCAGCCGATATGATTCGAACAGCTTTGCCTCGGCACTCACATACGGACTCAGTTCCACGGTGCTTCCAAAGGTCCCAGCAAGGTCTACGAGAGGACGCCCCTTTTGGAACATCTGCTGAGCTGTGCGCACCTCCTGCATGATGCTGTCTACGGTCTCACGGCTGGGCTCGATGTCCGGGATAATCACCCGCACCACGTACCTGCCGGCGCGTGCTGAATCCACCAGAAACACATGCACGCCACTTGGATGTTGTAGGGGGCCTACGGCAATGCCCGTCTTCTTGCTCTTGCTGGCAGCATGGACGGCCTCGTAGAAGGGAGACTGCACTGCCGAGTCGCGATGCAGGATTCCCGTGCCGGAGGGCACGGTCTCGGCAACCGATGTCCAGATCGAGTCGCGACTGCGTGTTGTCGTGGCCTCGTTGAGCAAGCGCACGAAGGCGGCGATGTTGTTCACCATCAGGGAGGTGTCCACTGGCGACGCACGTAGGGCCCACGTCAGGCAGGCCAGCCGACGCAACGGCTTGAGGCTGACGTACTGTCGTTGCTTCTGCTGGTAGTAGGCACGGAGGATGCTATCGGGCGGAACCGTTGGTGTGGTCCGGACGCAGGGGAGGTGAATCACATCCACGTTGGCCGTGGTGTAGCGATCGAGGTACTCGTTGTAGAGTCGGCTGGTATCAGGTTGTACGGACTGCGTCACCTTCTGCTGGAGAGCATCAACAACATCGGCATACGATGAAGCCGTGATGCCACGCTTCTGGGCAGCTTGACGGATCAGAAGTTGCTGCACCATCGTTTGCCAGGTCTGTTCAACGATGTCAGAGGCAGTCGTAGAGGTGGCAGAGAGCTCTCGGGCACGCTGTGCCACCTGTGTGGTATACGTGTTGAGCAAGATGGTGTCGCCATTGATGATACCGGCGACCGGTTGCGCGGGCTGGGCGATCGACGTAGCAGTCAGGGTGGCCACGAGTCCACAGGCTACTACTGAAAGAAGGACGTGCGTCATAACTCGCAAGTTACGGCCTTACCAGTCGTTGATCGCAGCCGCACGATTCCGACACTCGGCAATGAGGGCAGCCGGAGCCATCACGCGCACACTGCCGGCCCAGCCCATGACCCAGCTAATCAACTCCGGAGAAATCGGTACCTGCATGCGCAGCGTCATGGAGCCATCGCGGTGCGTCGTTCGTTGCTCAGTGGGATGCCAGTGGCGGGAGGAGAAGTAGGGGGCTGCCTCGGCCGTAATGCGAAGCTTGACAACCACGGGTTGGCCATCGTACACGCCGAAGCGGGCGCTGCGATACGATTGTTCGTCGAATTCGTGCAGTGGCAATGGTACGTCGGTAGCCACCCCTACACGGTGGATGCGATCGGCGGCCAGGGTGATGTACTGTTGATGGGTGGGATGCCATGCTACGACATACAATCGTCCAGCATGGTTGACGAGTCGGCAGAAGCTTACGACGTAGGTCTTCGGTTGCTGCGCACCGATCGGCGTGTAGGTCACGCGATCCCAGCGCGGGTCGGTAATGGCAAACACGATCTGCTCGAGCATGTCATCGCTGATCGTGTTGGTGTACGTGCCCGGCGAGATGTCGCTGACCACATCCTGGCTCATGAAGACGGTACCCGGTACCATGCGCTCAAGTTTTCGGCGCAGTCGATCCACATCGGCTTCGATGCGTGTGCCGCGAAAGCTGCCCAAAGCCCCTTTCAGCAAGTGCAGCGAGAGAACCTCGTGGGTCGTGATGTTGAGGGGTGCCAGGTTGCGATAGCCCGTCGGCAGCGACCAACTCAGCTCGCGTCCACTCCGCTCCACGCGCAGCGGCAGGTGGGCAGCTTCCAAATGTTTCAAATCGCGCTGTAACTGACGCACGGTAACGTCGCGTAGTTCGTCTTCGGCGCTCAACGTGGCGTGGATCTCCGACGTCGTCAGCCGGGCGCCGGACGACAACAGCGATAAAATCCGTACAATGCGATGAATGTGTTGGCTCATATCACGCGAAAAACTACGCACATCCCACATATCTCGAGGACATGATGAATCGAAATGCTCAACTGGTACTTGGTGGCTTCCTAGGACTGATCGTCCTGGTGGCACTGCTGAAGATGTCGGTGACCATTGGCTCCGGCGAGGCCGGCGTGCTGTTCCGCACGTTTGGTGGAGGCGTTGATCTCAAGCACACCTACGGTGAGGGCTTCCACATCGTTGCTCCGTGGAACGACATGGTGGTGTACGAGGTGCGTCAGCAGGAGGTCAAGGAGCAGATGAACGTGCTCTCGAGCAATGGTCTGGAGATACAGGTAGAGCTCTCTGGCTGGCTGCAGCCCAAGTACAAGAAGCTGCCGTCGCTGCATCAGGAGAAGGGCGTGGAGTACATCGATCGCGTGGTGCGTCCCGCCGTGCGCTCGGCCACACGCAGTGTGATTGGCCGCTACACGCCCGAAGAGATCTACTCTACCAAGCGTGACGCCATTCAGGACGAGATCTTCGCTGAAACGCAAAAGATCCTCGTATCCCAGTTCGTCCAGCTCAACGAGATCCTCGTGCGCGACATCACGCTTCCCCCAACCCTCAAGGCCGCCATCGAGAACAAACTCAAGCAGGAGCAAGAGTCCCTGGAGTATGAGTTCAAACTTGCCAAGGCAACCAAGGAAGCCGAGCGGCAACGCATCGATGCCGAGGGCAAGGCCCGCGCCAATAGCATCCTGAGTGCCTCCCTCACGGATAAGGTGCTACAAGAGAAAGGCATCCAGGCCACGCTCGAGCTGGCACGAAGTCAGAACACCAAGGTGATCGTGATCGGCGACAAGTCCGGCATGCCGCTGATTCTTGGGGAGAAGTAGTTCCCACGTCACGGTGTCGTCATGGAACAATGACACTTCTACCTAACTTCCACGACAATCAACGGTTGTGATACGCATTGTTGTAGGTAGAAGCATGAGGTTAAGACTTGGTGGCCTGGCGCTTGTTGGAGTGCTCGCTGCGTTCGGTGTGCGTCCGGTGTCGGCGCAAATGGTTCCATTTACGTCGTCAGGTGTATCGTCCGTGACGCCATTCGCTCATCTGGGGTTAAAGAACGACGATCTCAGTGAGGCTACGTTTGGTGCAACGTATCTCTCATCCTTTGGCTTGGGTGTTCAGGTGGACTATGGGTTTGGCAACGGTTCGCCAGTACATCCTACCACAGAATCGAACACGGAGTTGGGCGTTCGTCTTGGCTACTTCCCCGTCTGGGCTGGCCCAACAGGTGGATTCAACCTTGGCGTGGTGGCTTCGTATGAAACCTCAGCCTTCAACGACGCTGCGGATGCCCGTGTCTTCGACGACGTCGACTACTCCTTGGCCATGTCTACATCGTACACGGCAACGGTGTCCGACAACCTGCAGTTGATTCCCTTTTTCTCGCTGGGCTGGAGCTTGGATCACAAATCCTTTAGTGATGCATCACAGACGTGGGAACGAGGTGCCTACACCGGACATGGAGCCCATATTCGCTACTCCGTCGGAACGGGTGCTGTCATCTTAACGGTACAGTCCGAACCAACCTGGGATCCGCTCAGCCTAGCTGTTCGATATGTGATTGCGCTCTAGGTTGACAAGCGCTACAGCACTCCTCACACGGGGATCGACTGCGGGTGGGAAAACACGTTGTTGGGATCCAGTTCGCGCTTCACTGCGCGTAGTCGATCCACGTGGGGGCCGTAGTAGGCGTTGAGATAGTTCGTCTGGCGATTGTCGATGAAGTTCACGTAGCAGTACGGCGACGTGTATTGTTCCATCTCTGCATGAAATGCATCTAGCCACGCGAAGTTCTCTGCGAGCTTCCCGCTGTCTGCTGCAACCCACTCAAGGTCCACCGACGTGATCATGGTAGCGCTTCGGAAGGGGAAGGACGTGGCATCATCGGCCACGTCGGCAATCCTGCCACCCATGAGAAAGTACTTCCACATGGCGTCCACGCCAGTGCCTGGCCAGTTCCGCAGGTTGCGGAAGATGGCGTCACGGCCCTCTGCCGAAATCCGGCCAAAAGCAAACCGCGACCGCTCATGGGCATACTCCGGATTGCCATCTTCTGACAGGAATTCCTGAGCATCCCAGTAGGGAACGGTTTCTGTAAGCTCGAAGAGTGGCTTGGCAACAGCGTACATCGGCGCCAGCAGGGTGAGGAGTTCCTGTTCCGTACCTGCCAGCTGACCAAGAATTTCGATGTAGAGTTCGGTCTGGTTTTTCACCTTACGGGCATTCACCATGAACTTCACGCCGAACTCACGCGGTGCCGTAAGGGCAATGTCTTGAAAGATGTCAAAGAGCTGCTCCAGCTCTGTGCCCCACTGGATTCGGAAGCACGTCATTGTTGGTGCTGGAAGCATCTGCTTTACGAACTGTGTGTGAATGCCAAAGTTCCCCCCACCTGCACCGCGCACTGCCCAAAACACCTCGGGGTTTTCCGTGGCACTGGCGGTGATCACCTCGCCAGAGGCTAGCACAATTCGGGTGGAGATCAGCTGATCGCACGTCAAACCGTAGTTCCGCATGTTGAAGCCGATGCCCCCTCCCAAGACCAAACCGGCAACGCCAACGGCCTTGCAGCGGCCATGCGTGAGTGTTGTCTGCGTGAGGCGTCCAGCATCATATACTTCCTTGTTGTGCGAGCCACCACCGATCGTGATCTGGTTGGTTGCCGCATCGAAGGTACTGTTGGTCATCTGAGACAGGTCGATCAGCAGGCCAGTGGTTCGCGAAAACCCTGCATAGGAGTGTCCACCAGATCGAGGGACGATGGGAGTATTGTTCCTCCGAGCCCAATTCACACAGGCCACAACATCAGCTTCACTCTCACAGAGGGCAATGGCTGCAGGCACGGTAGAGAGGTAGGCCAGAGCGTACTGGGTATTCAGTCGGATGAAGTCCAGATCGTCGCGCATCACCAGCGTTCCTTGTAGGGCATCGGCCAGTTCCACCCAGTTGCCGGTAGGGCCCACGGGGGAATCGGTGGTGCAGCTCTGGAGAAACGCCGCAAAGCTGGGGGCGAGAGCTATGCCGGCCGCCGCGCGGACACCCGTGCCAAGAAATGATCTACGGGAAGAGCGGGTGTCTGTCGAGGGGGATGAGGACATGAATGTGTGTATCAAGGGTGTAAAAGACTTCTTACCGCAGTCGTCGCACTAAGATCTGATCGGTGATCGAGGCGAGGTTGTACTGCATCTTCGGCTGGCAGGAGCACCGCACGACGGTACGCTCCATTAAAATCGTGATCACAAAGGCTCCAACTTGCACGTCTGGGAGGTCGCTGGCGGGAATCACCGCACGGCCGTCGTCGTCGCCAGAGTAATCGTAGGAGGCAAACAGCACGCCGCTCGCCGAGCGGATCTCCACAATGATCTTCATGGGAATCACCACGGGCGACGGTGGTATGGCCTGTGGCGACCACGTGATGACAACGTCGCGACCACTGCTGAGTGTATCCGGTACATCAGCCCCTTGCAGGCCATTGTACTGAACATTGAGGGGGGCTCCCACGAACAGAGAGGTCTGGTAGGGGGCGATGCCAGCGCTGGCGTTGCCCGAGAATCCAATCGTCAGCGTGGTATCCGAGGGGAGGTCGTCGGGGCTTCCAACGTAGCGGTAGAGCGTGGCGCCATTGGTGAGGGCGGAGGTCAGCTCCAGAGGACCAACGGTGCACAGCCCCAGATCGATGGTGTTGCCAGCACGACCGGCACGCGTTTCTGCTCCGGCAAAGATGTCGAGGTAGGTGGAGTCGGATGTGAGGGTGTGCTGCTGGCGCTGCAAGATGATGACCTGGGCGAGCGGTGCATCAAGGATTCCCGAGAGCAGTCCGTTGGGTCGCATCGTGGTATCGGGGCAGTCGCAGGCATCAACGGGTCCTGTTGCAGTGCCGCACGATTGCGCTATTGCTGCTACCCCTACAACAAGGATCCAGAACAGCCATCGATTCCATATCAGACGTAAGTCCATCAAGAGGCCATAAATTTACGTGATGAAGATGTATGCTGTCCTGCTTATTTCACTCTTGCTGGGTGCCCAAAGTCTGTGGGCGCAGAGTACGAACTCCGAGGATCGATCGTGGCTGGCCATGGTTGTGAAGCCCGATGTGATGGATGTACAACTCGTCTGGCAATGGGATGCCGATAGCAGTCGGCTGATCATCGACGGTGTACTCGTCGATTGGCGAGACAGTACCGACGCACGATTTGTTGGTCGTCGATTTATGAAGACCGTGAGCTGCCTGCCCGAGGGCACGCTGCGCTCCCAGGGCGACTCGGTGGTGATCATTCCCGCGGCGGCATCGATGCGCCAACTGGAGCGGATCGAGGCGATGGGCGTGTACCGATTGATGCTGCCGCTGCGGACCGTAGGCGGTGGTCCCGTTCCCGAGAAGCCATCGGGTACTCTCATCTTGAACGTGATGGCTGGGAAGCTGATCGACCGCAAGTACTCCATGGAAATGACCCGGCAGTTCGTGCTGGAGCTACCGTAAGCAGAGGAGTACGCGAAATGATGTTGTCCGTGCTGGATCAAAGTCCCGTCATTGCTGGCCAGTCAGGTGCCGCAGCAATTGCCGATACGATGACCTTGGTAGAGTCAGCTGATCGATGGGGCTACCATCGCTACTGGTTTAGTGAGCACCATGGCAGTGCCTCGTTTGCTAGCGCCTCACCGTTGGTGATGATGGCCCATGCCGCCGCCCGCACCACGCACATCCGCCTTGGCAGCGGCGGAGTGCTCATGGGTCACGCTAGGCCGCTTGAGGTAGCCGAGGCGGTACGTGTCCTGCATGCGCTCGCTCCCGGACGCATTGATCTCGGAATGGGCCGTGCTCCAGGCGGTGATCAGCGGGTGATGCAGGCCTTGGGCTATGATCCGCGCACCACGCCGCAGCGCATCCGCGAGGTGCTGGACCTCTTGGCAGACACCTGCATTGCCAGTAACGATGGCAGGGTTGTCGCTGTACCCGATGGGGTGCCAGCTCCCGAACCATGGGTGTTGGGAACGAGTCCCGACAGTGCTCAGATGGCCGCAGCGCTCGGCTTGCCCTATGCAGCGGGCGCCTTCATCGACCCAACACAGATCGAAACGTGCCTCGCCACGTACTATCAGCACTTCGTACCCTCGCGCTGGTGCGCTGCTCCCACAACGATGTTGGCAACAGTGGTGTTCTGTGCTGATACGGAACAGGATGCTCGACGTATCATGCACACCTCCGAGCAGTGGTTTGTGCAGAGCTTCCTGCGTGCGGAGAACGTCCGCTTTCCTGCTGGTGATCACTCGATCACGCTTTCCGCCCGAGAGACGATGATTACAGAGATGCGGCGATCAACCGTAATATGGGGTACGGCGCAGGCATGCGTGGAGCAACTTCAGATGTTGCAGAAGCGTTTGCAGGTTGCCGAAGTAGCGGTGGTCACCATCACCGAGCGTTTTGATGATCGACTTCGGAGTTACGAACTACTTGCCGAGGCTCTGCAATGATGATTGCGCGATGATGATCGAAGCACTGTGCGCACTTGCGCTTACCATGATGGTACGTTCGTCCGATACCACCCTAGATACCACCCTAGTGCCGCTGCACGACTACATCCCGGATCTGCTGGTAGACGTGCGCTACGCCACCACCGACAACTTCACCGGCAGGGTGCTGTACGACACCGATGTCCTCCGAGCACGGCTGTTCGTTGTAGAAGGGCTGCAGCGGGCACAAGCCGAAGC
>JAURGP010000012.1 GCA_030833725.1 Candidatus Kapaibacterium sp.
CAGCAATCAGGCGCTGATCGGCCTGAGCTACCTCGTCGATCAGCATCGTGGCCGGGACAACGTCACCAAACTTCAAACCAACGTGGGAGAAATCGCCGCTAATCAGGTACTGCGCCTTCTTGCCAGTTTCCGACACGAGTTCGCCAATGTGACCGGCAATCCGCGAAAGGTTATCAAGCTGTTCCGTTTCGGTGCCGGTTACCAAGATTGGCAGGATGGAAAAGGGGCGATGGCCATGCAGGTGCTGGAGAATCACCGCATGTAGCTCGATGGAATGCTCAGGTTGATGGGCTGCGTCGGTAGCTGCAGCACCGGGGATCTGTTGGAGGCGTTGAGCGAGAGCACGATCGGTTTGCACAATGCCAATGGGCGTCTCAAAGTCCTTGGCGGTAACGATAATGGGATCGTTGGCCCAATAGTGGCTCGTGCCGATGATCACGAACAACTCCGCCTCGCTCTGAGCTAGGACATTCATCGCCGGAGCATACACTGCCGGGGCTACGCGAAAATCGAGGTGCGGCATCAACACCACACTCGGCGTTGATACCTGGGACGTCGTGACGACCGGTTGGGCACGCATGCCGTCAAGAAACTCTCGCAGTTCGTCGGGTGTGTCCGGATAGGTCTGCCCACTGCAGACGGGTGGTCGCACCATGGCACGATCCCACGCCTCGCGCTTCGCCTGCTCTCGACGACGGCCCTGCTCGGAGTCCATGAAGCCCAGATCGTCCAGCTGTGCCAGAAAACTCCGAATCTGGAGGATCTCCGGTCCGTCTGTCGGTACTCCCAGGTTGTTTGCGAACTCATCCCACGTTGTTTCACCGTCGCAGAGCTCGAGGATGGCAACCATATCGGCATGAATCATCACCGGACCATCGGCAACACCGGAGGCATCGCTGAGAATCAGGTAGGGCTCTTCGGCGTCGTTATCGCGGTACACTGTAACGTCGATGGCCTCTCGCAGCGCTGGCAGTCGTGCAGGAAGATGCATGCTCACTTGCCACCAATCTTGCGTGAAAGAGAGCGAATCACCAACACACCGGCAACGCCGGCAACAACAAACAGGCCAGAGGCGATGAAGTACAAGGGCTCACCAACCACGATGCCGGCAATTGTTGTGACGGCCGTGGCAATGCCAAGCGAAACCAGGATGATAACAAGCGCAGACTGAAGGGGGTTGTTGCGTGACATCGGGACCTCGGATCAGGGACGGTGGGTACGAATGTTGGTGTTCGATCGGTAACTAGCAACGTAGTCGATATAGTTCTGGGCACTTTGATACAGCTTGGCGTGCTCGGCTTCGGTGAGTTCGCGGACCACCTTGGCAGGAACGCCTGCCACAAGGGTTCCCTCCGGCACTTCAAATCCCTCCCGGACTACAGCACCGGCGGCTACCATCGAGTGACGGCGTACGCGAGCCCCATCCAATACCGTGGCCTGCATGCCAATGAGTACGGCATCTTCAATCGTGCAGCCATGTAGCATGGCACTGTGCCCAATGGTAACGTCGTTGCCAATGTGCAGGGCATGCTTGTTGTAGGTTACGTGGCACATGGTGAGGTCCTGGATGTTCGTGCGCTGGCCAACGCGAATCTCGTGCACGTCACCGCGGAGGACACAGTTGAACCACACGCTGGAGTCTTCGCCGATTTCTACATCGCCCAGGATCACGGCGCCATGCGCTAGGTAGACGCTCTCGTGCAGCACTGGAGTGCGATCGGCATAGGGGAGAATCACCATGATGCTTCCTTTATGTGAATGCCTACGAACATCATCCACGTCGAGCAAACGGAGCGGACTTCCCCTCTTCCTTCCACACATCCAAGTGGGAGAGCAAGTATGCGCGAGCTTCGTCGTAGTTGTTTGCAATCTGGCCATCCAGAATGGCCTCCTCAATCATCCACTTCATGTAGCCAATCTGCCGGCACGGGCCCAGCGCCGACAACTCCATGATCTCTTCGCCACGAATGGGGCTCTGGAATGCTCGGAGTTGATCGCGCTCCAGGACATCCTTCACCTTGGCCTGGACAACGTCGTAGTTGCGTAGGTATCGTTCAGCCCGCTTGGGGTTTCGTGTGGTAACGTCGGCACGACACAACATGAAGAGATCGTCGATAGCATCGCCGGCCTGGACAGCCAAGCGTCGAATCGCTGAATCCGTCACGCCATCATCTACCAGCATCATGGGTCGCTGATGCAGGCGTACCATGTTTTCCACGTAGGCAAGGTGTTGCATCGGCAACTTCATCCTGCGAAAAATCTTCTCCTGCCAGCGCGCGCCAACATCTTCGTGTCCGTGAAACGTCCAGCCATGTCCGTCCACAAATCGCTTGGTACGGGGCTTGGCAACGTCGTGCATGAGGGTTGCAAAGCGCAACCACACGTTCTCGGACATCTCCGAGACATTGTCGACAACCTTCAAGGTATGCCAGAAGACGTCCTTGTGCTTGAACTCCCGGCTTCCGTCTTGAACAAGATCTACGCCGGCCAACCGATCCACTTCCGGGAAGACATATCTCATCAGCCCCGTCTCATACAGCACCGCCAGACCAATCGAGGGTCGGCGCGTTGCAAGGATCTTCAGGAATTCGTCGGTTAAGCGTTCCTGTGCTACGATGGTGATCCGGTCCGCCATACTGGACATGGCTTCCAGCACCACGGGCTGGATGTCGAACTCTAATTGGGCGGCAAATCTGGCAGCTCGCATCATGCGCAGCGGATCGTCGCTCATCGTCACGATCGGATCCAGCGGCGTACGCAGCAGCCGGCGTTGCACATCGGCGGCACCGTCGAACAGATCTACCACCTGGCCGAGGCGATCCGGATGCAGCGAGGCCGCCATAGCATTCACCGTAAAGTCCCGACGACGCAGATCATCTTCAAGCGTCCCCTCGCGCACGATCGGGTTACGGGATCCTGGTTCGTAGTCTTCAACACGCGTGCCGACAAACTCTACGTGATGGTCACCAATGGGCACCATGGCCGTGCGGAAGCGTTCATATACGACCGCCTTCGACCGGAAGAGCTTGGCAACATCGTTGGCAAACGCCAGTGCATCACCAACCACGGTGATGTCGATATCGGTGCGATCCCGATGCATGAGGGCATCGCGAACATAGCCCCCTACCACATAGATCTCCTTCCCCTGCTCGGCAGCAAGAGCTGCTATTCGCAAGAGGACGGGATCGTGAATGGGAATGTTCACTGTGCCTGCGGAACGTCCTTGATGGCACGAACGCCACTGGAGCCGCGATCACGGCGATCCATGGCCACCAGAGCTGATGCGTAGATCTCGCGCCACGTCAGGCCGAACTTCACCATCAACTCCTCTGGCTCTCCAGACCCCCCGAAGGAGTCTTTGACACCCACGAACTCAATCGGTACGGGAGCATTCTTTGCCGTGCACTCGGCAACGGCACCACCCAAGCCGCCGTGGACCTGGTGCTCCTCTGCTGTTACGATCGCACCGCAGTCGCGGGCTGCCTGTGTTACCGTGGCAAAGTCGAACGGTTTGATCGAGGGAGAGTTAATCACGCGAGCATGAATGCCCTTCTTTGCCAGTTCCTGAGCCGCGAGCAGCGATTCCCACACCATGGCACCGCAGGCAATCAGCGCCACATCCGTGCCATCGGTGAGGACCTGGGCCTTGCCAATCTCGAAGGGGCTCGATTCCGTGGTAAACATCGGTACAGGCGAACGTCCGAACCGAATGTAGGCCGGGCCGTGCATTTCACCCATGGCGATGGTAGCCTTACGTGCCTCTTCGAAGTCTGCCGGTACGAGCATGGTCATGTTCGGCAGCGTTCGCAGGAAGGCTACTTCCTCCAGCACCTGGTGCGTAGCACCGTCCGGACCTACGCTGATGCCGGCGTGACCACCACCGATCTTAACGTTGGCCTCGTTGTAGGCCACCGAGATGCGAAGCTGGTCGGCATTGCGAAGCGCGCAGAAAGCCCCATACGAAGCAAAGAAGGGGATCTTTCCCGACAGAGCCAGGCCGGCGGCAATGGTCGTCGCGTTCTGTTCGGCAATGCCGATGGAAAAGAACCGGTCCGGGAACTTCTCCTTGAACATGGACGTGAGGACCGAGCCGGTGATGTCGCCACCAAGGACGATCACGTTTGAATGCCGCTCACCGAGAGTCACCAAGCCTTCGCCAAAGCCGAAGCGGGTGGGTTTCTGACCAAGAAGTTCGTGTGCCATATGTATCTAGTTGTGGGTGGTGATGGAGGTGTGGGGACTACATCTTCGCAAGTTCTTCCAGAGCCGCAACAGCCTGGTCGTGCGACGGCGGCTTGCCGTGCCACTCAAACTTGTCGTTCATGAAGCTAACCCCATGACCCATATAGGTCTTGGCAACGATTGCCGTGGGCTTACCCGTGCCGTTGGCCTGATTGGTCAAGAACACGTCAAAGCCGCGCATGATGTCGTCCGGATCGTGACCGTCAACAACCACCGTATCGAAGCCAAATGCTACGCATTTATCTACGATGGGGTACACATTCATCACCTCCGGTAGCCGTCCGTCGATCTGACAGTCGTTGTTGTCGATGATCCAGCAGAAGTTGTCCAGCTTGAAATGGGATGCTGACATCGCCGCCTCCCACACGCTGCCTTCTTGCAGTTCGCCATCGCCCGTCAGTGTAAACACGCGACGATCGGAGTGGTCCACGAGCTTGTCGGCCATGGCCATGCCTACGGCAATGGAAATCCCCTGCCCCAACGAACCAGAGGATGTTTCAACACCCGGCAGGTGCATGTCACGGCCGGGATGGCCCTGCAGGCGTGTATTGAACTTGCGCAGTGTGCCCAGCTCCTCCTTTGGGAAACAACCGGCGTTGGCGAGTGCAGCATACATCACTGGAGCCATATGACCAGCTGAAAGCACAAACCGATCGCGGCCACTCCAGTGCATGTCCTCCGGACGATAGCGCATCACGCCGCCAAAGTAGAGCGCGGCAAACACGTCGGCCGACCCGAGGGGACCTCCCGAGTGTCCGGATCCGGCACGTACGAGCGACCGAATAATGTCGCGTCGAATCTCGTTGGCGGCAGCCTTTAGGGCCTGCGCATCGGTGCGCTGATTGGGGAACGTGGTCGTGTTGAAGTCCAGCGACTGCTTTGTGGCCGTGTCCATGTGCGTACTACGTTGTGGGAACAATGTGCGAACCAACAAACTTACGAACTGTAACATCATTGAGGGTTAGTAGTTAGTACGAACGTAACGCAGTGCAGTAGTGTGTAGTTTGCTTCACGTTTTGTGTGAAAACTTTGTTATTATGAATGCCCGTAGTGGCCATCAGTCCAGATGGTCGAGCGGCGGCGCTATCAGTACGACAGATCAAATCATTTTACATGTCCGTAGTCCACGTCTGGAGGTTCTTCATGACAGTCCGATACATGCTGCGCTCACTTGCGGTGTTCTTGGTGCTTCTTGCAAGCGTCAGCACGTCCATGGCGCAACGCAAGGTTCCCACAGCGGCAGAGATGCTGAGCGTTAACGGCGCTCAGGGTACTGAGTTCTGGATCACCGTTCCACCGAACGAGTTGCTTCCCTTCCCTGTCAACGGTCTCGACGTGTATATCGCCTCGGCCTACGACACGGAAGTGACCATCTTCGACGCGGCCGGCAACGACGTCAAGAAGCGGAAGATTACCGCCAACGACATCCGTACGCTCTCCGATGATCGCGGTGAAACGAACTGGTCATGGGAAGTGCGGGAGTACGAACAGACGGAACGTAAGGCCATTCGCCTAACGGCCGACAAGCCGTTCTCCGTGTACGTCCTGAACTCCAAGGTGACCACGTCCGACGGCTACCTCGCCATCCCCACGTCTGCTTGGGGCAAAAACTACGTAGCTGTCAGCTACTTCGACTTCCGCGAGTTTTCGCCGTGGGCAGGGGGCTTTGTGATCGTGGCCAAAGAAAACGGCACGGTGGTGAACATCAACCTGCGCGGCCAAGGTAAGCTGGACGCTCGCACCTCTGGTGGCAAGCGCATTGGTGATCGCCTCGAGATCGTCATGAACGAAGGCGAGATCTACGCCATCGTGGGTGACGGACAAACGCGCGGCGTTTTCGACCTTACAGGTACGGAAATCCGCGCCAATCAGCCGATCGGTGTGTGGGGCTTCCACCAGCGTACAACGATGCCGAACCTGCTGATTAACGGTAACGGTCGCGACCACCTTGTTGAGATGTTGCCGCCACTTGAAACGTGGGGAAAAAAGTACGTCTCGGTAGAGTACAACCGTCAAGGCAGCAATCCGAATGCAAAGGGTGACGTCTTCCGCGTGGTGTGCTCGCAACCGAACACCAAATGGACGCTGAAGTATTACGACAAAACGTCGAAGGCCCTCATCGGTCAGGGTGGTGGCCTCCTGGCCAATGCCGGCGACTTCCAGGACTTGTCGCAGGCGCAGGGCCCATCGATTTTGGTCAACGGTTACAGCGTATGGGAGGCCGACAAGCCCATCTTCGTGATGCAATATGCATGCTCGGCTAGCTTCGACGGCGACCAGGTACACGACCCCTTCATGATCAACGTGGTGCCTGAAGAACAGTTCATCCCGAACACCATATTCCAGACGCCAACCGACACGAAGTTCTATTCGCACAAGTTGAACCTGATCGTGTGGGCCGACGTCAACGACCCTGACTATGTCGACAACCTGAAGTCGCTCACGATCAACGATGTGCCGATCTGGAACCACCCACAGTCGGCAGCACCAACGCTGCTCTACAACCACATGGGTGACAACCTCCACTGGGTAACGCTGAACTTCGGCACGATTGCTCAGGCGCGCCGTATGAACGGCAATGGCAAGGTGAAGTTCGGTGGCTACATCTACGGCTACGGCTCGGTAGACTCCTACGGATGGCCGGCAGCTTCGGGCTTCCGTCCGACGACGTCCTTCGACACCATGCCGCCGGTACTGACGGCTGAAGATCTCTGCGGAGACTTTGCCTACACCGCCACCGAGTTCCGAAACATCCCCGACCCACCACGCGACGAGCCCCTTGACAGCGACCAAGTAGAAACAGGTATGGCTCTGATCGACTTTGTCCCGAGCGGTGTGAGCTACAACTACCGCATCGTGCTGATCACCGACCAGACCATGCCACGCGACCCCTCATTCAAGGAGTTCAAGTTCCGCCTAGAGGTGATTGATAAAAGCAAGGATGCATACGCTGAGTTCTTTGTGCAGGACTGGGCCGATAACATCACCTACGATACGGTGCAGTACTTCGCTCCGCAGTTGTCGTTCGCACCAAGCCCGTTGAAGTTTGGTGAGATACGCCTTGGTACCACCAAGACCATGGACGTGACCGTGCGCAATGAAGGCGACGGTCCGGTTACGCTGAAATCGAATACCTTCAAGACCGGTACGTACTACAGCATCGTCAACGGATCACTGCCTCCCGAGGTGGTGCTTGAGCCAGCCCAGACACATACCTTCACCATTCAGTACAGCGGCGATCGCGAAACAGCCGACATCGAGCGTGACTTCGACCTTGATACGCTGACGATTGAAGCCGATTGCGGTGAAGCAGAGTTCGGTATGGAGGGTGTAGCCGGTGTGCCATGTATCGTGGTAGAGGACTTCAAGGTTGGCACGGTGGGTGCCGGTGAAGAGCGCTGCAAGGCCGGAGGCCTGCGCGTCCGCAACCAGGGCTCAGATACGTTGGTGATTACCAACATCACCGGCTTCCTGGGTACCAACTTCACCGTGACGAACTTGACCCCAGCACTGCCGATTCGAGTACTGCCAAAGGCCTCTGTCAACTTGGAAACGATCTGCTACCAGCGCAACGACGTTGGTACTGATTCCATCGATGTGGTCTTCAGCAGCAATGCCGATGGTCCCTTCTGCCAATCCGACAGCATCTCCGTATGGACGGGTGCAACGGAAAGCCCAGGACCTGGCATCATTGGTCACAACTGGCTGCTGCGCCGCGAGAACACGCTCCACCCAGAGTTTGGAGTGGTGAACGTGTACAACTCGGGCAACCAAGGCCTGACCGTTCGCGACGTCACGTTTGCCGATGGTAGCAAGTACTTCCCAGCCGGTTCCAACGAAGCGAACTACGTCTTCAAGCTTGGCCGACTGCTGGACAACGGTGCTCCCGTAACGGACTTTGCCGTATCCAACGGCTCAAGCGTCTTTGTAGAGGCCTGGTTCCGCCCAGCAGACGACGTAGCCTACTCAGCCACCATCGTTCCGGTGTGGGCCGAGGCTGACGTACCTGCCCGTTCTGCACTGCTGGAGGGTGAAGGTACCTTGCCAACGATCGCTACCCAGGGTGCCGTGCTCACGTGCGCGGATACACCGGAAGCCGTGGCGGTCTCGCGCGATCTGGTGTTCACCAACAACGGTACAGAGGATCTCACGATTACGAATCTGCGTCTCGCTGCCGGTAGCGATCCGGCATGGGCCTTTGCAGCTCCCGGCCCTGCTGCATCGTTCGTGGTGCCATTCGTTGCCGGTTCGAATGAGGTGCGCGTACCAGTAGAGTTCACACGACCTACCCTCAACAACAATGCCTTTGCCCTTACCGTGGAGTTTGAACACGACGCTGTACGTGGCAACGGTACCGACGCCGTGATTACACCGGTAACAGCTACCGAGAGATTCACGGTGGGCAGCTGCTCCGGCCCAGCCATCGAAGTCACGGACATCGACTTTGGCCGTAACCTGGCAAGCTGCGACGCACCAATTCTGGAGTTTACGATCACCAATACCGGCGGCGGAGCTACCCCGCTGGAGATTCGTGAAATGCTTCCTGTTGGTGCCGATGCTGGTGCCTTCAGCATTATTTCGATCAACGACGATGCCGGTCGCGCTCTGACGCTTCCGTTCACGTTGGCTGCCCAGGTCAAGGCGATCGTACGCGTACGATTCACGCCAACAGAGCCAGCAGCAGCTCCATGGAACGACCGTGTGTACAACGCCCAGTTCCACATCCTCAACTACGAAGAAGGCCGTGGTGATGAGTTGCAGCCAGATACGTACGTGAATGTCACAGGCGTCGGCTTTGTGATTCCTGTTTCAGCTAGCCTCACACAGGAGCTGGCTGGTCAGCTGATTGCCCCTTCCGACCGGCCAGTGCGGTTCACAGTGAGCGGTCAGTCGGGTAACTGGAACCGTGCGGCGGTGCGTCAGTTCGAGGTTACCATGGTATACAACCCTACGGCCGTGTACTACAACGCCAACTCGGTAGCTCGTGCAGGCCTTCCAGCCGACTGGACGGTATCGGAACCTGCTATCACGCAAGTATCGCCAACACAGTGGCGCGCTACCTTTACAGCAAATGGCACTACACCAATAGCAGCCAATGGCGACCTGTTCACGTTCACGTGCATCGTGCTGCTGGGTGAGGAGTTCAACTCCAAGCAGGATTTGGAGCTATCGTTCGACCGGGCATGTCTCATTCCAACTGCACAGGGCACGTCGACGGAAATCACGAACTGTGCCCTCACCAAGCGCGTGATCAGTGCCGGAACGATCCAGTACACGCTTGACCCCGTGGCTCCAAACCCGGTTTCGACCGGCACGGCCAAGGTCTCCTTCGGTGTTGGCATCAAGGCTCCAACAACGGTCGAGCTGATTGATGCCCGTGGTCAGGTAGTAGAGCGTCTCGTGGATCAGACACTCGACGAAGGCGAGTACAACCTTGAGTTCCCAACTGCGAAGCTCAGCAATGGCTTGTACTTCCTCCGCATGACGTCGGCGGACTACACCAGCACTCAGCAGGTGATGGTAGCTCGCTAATTCCGCTCCAGCCGCGACACAATTCAACGGCCTGCCAGACATTCTGGCAGGCCGTTTGCTTTAGACGGTAGAAATCAGCTACCTTTGCAGGGTAATGTTGTTAGGATCAAACCATCTTGTCCGCGTTTGCCGCGTTTGTCTCGTAGCCGTCCTCGCTCTGGCTACGGTGGTGACGGCGTTTGCTGATAATGCGGTAAAGGCTCCTGGTAAGAAGACGGTCGTCGTGCCGCTCAAGGCGGTGCAGTACGGAAGCCCTGGTTTCGGTCCTGCAGACCTGATCGTTACGGCCATGGGTAAGCTAGCGTCCTCGAAGCAGGCCAAGCAAACTGCGCAGGCTGTAGTAGCCAATACCCGCGATACAGCAGCCTCTGACAACAAGATCGTGTCCACCGTTGCAACGGCGGACGTGTTCACAACGGTGGTCTCGGTTGCCTCCGCCCAAGCCAAACTCGACGTCGGCATCTACAACATGCTAGGTAAGCGCATGGCCGATGTATACACTGGCTCTGCTGCTCGTGGCATGCACGAGTTTACCACACCCATCTCGCAACTGCCCGACGGCGTCTACATCTGCATCATGCAGGGATCGAACTTCCGTCGAGCCTCCAAGTTCTACCTAAGCCGGTAGCCCCATGAAGTTTGCAACGACTGCTATTCACGTTGGGCAAGAGCCCGACGAGTTGACTGGTGCCGTTACGGTACCCCTTTATCAAACATCGACCTACGCTCAGGAAGAGATCGGCAAGCATAAGGGCTGGGAGTACGCGCGTACCCAGAACCCCACGCGGTCACGCTGGGAAGCCTGTGTTGCCGCGATGGAAGGTGGTATCGCCGGCTACGCCTTCGGCTCCGGGTTGGCTGCGATCGACACCATTATGCGCACGCTGAGCAGTGGCGATCATGTGATCATGGCCGAAGACATGTACGGAGGGACGTTCCGCCTGGCCAATACGATCCTCCAAAAGTCTGGCATCACCTTCTCGTACGTCGACATGCGCAACATGGATCATGTTCGCGCAGCTGTCACTCCGGCTACCAAGATGATCTACACGGAAACGCCAACCAATCCGATGATGACCATCACGGATCTGCGGGCTGCGGCATCCTTGGCTCACGAGGCAGGGGCTCTCCTGGTGGTAGACAACACCTTTGCATCTCCGTACCTCCAGCGTCCACTCGAACTTGGTGCCGACATCGTGGTTCACTCAGCTACCAAGTACCTCGGTGGTCATAGCGATCTTGTGCACGGCGTGGTGATTACGCGTCACCAGCATGTTGCCGACCAGCTCGCCTACCTGCAGAATGCTGTTGGTGCGGTGCCAGGACCCATGGAGTGCTGGTTGTGCCTGCGTTCGGCAAAAACCCTGCACGTGCGCATGGACCGACACAGCGCCAACGCCCAAGCCATTGCTGAGTGGCTGGAACAGCACGCTGCCGTTCAACATGTGTACTATCCAGGGCTAAAGTCACACCCTCAGCATGCCTTGGCAGCCTCACAGATGGACGGGTTCGGCGGCATGATCAGCATCGAACTGGGCTCCCTCGAGCGTGCCGTAGCCGTCACCAAGAAGCTCCAGCTGTTCTGCCTCGCCGAGTCCCTCGGCGGCGTTGAATCGCTGGTCTGTCATCCCGTGTCGATGACGCACGGCTCCGTGCCAAAGGCTCAGCGCGAGAAGCTCGGCATCACTGATGGGTTGATTCGCTTGAGCGTTGGTATCGAGGACGTTGCCGACCTGATGGCTGATCTCGACCAGGCACTGGCCTGATGGGCCATCCCCTAAGGCCCTAATGCCTTAGGCCTGCTTCCTGACGCCGATAACGTTGAACCGATTGGTCACAAACGACCAGTCGGCGAACGTAGCATTGCCTGCTGGATTAGCTCCCGCACCGTGGAAGTCCGAAAACGCCGCAGATTGATTCACCCAGACGAAGTTGTTGAAGTTAAAGGCAATCGGTGCACCTGCACGTACGATGGCATCCTCTGCTCGATCCATGACCGACGCGTCCGTCGTGTACATCAGTGTGGTAAGGGCACCATGAGCCTGAATACTGCTGGCGACGCGGTGGATCGCATCATCAACATTGTCAACGGCAATGATGAAGGAGATAGGTCCAAACCACTCTCGGGTGTATATGTCATCCCGCTCCACATCCACCTTGAGGATCAGCGGCGTTGCCGACCGTGCACCGTCAAATCCCGGATGGGCAACTACGGCAGACTCACGCACGACTTCCAACCCCAGCCCCTTGGCTTCCTCGACGCGTGCCAGTGTGGCTGCGCTCTGGATGGTTCCTACCGTGCTGGGACCTGCCTTCTCGTTGAGAACCAGTGCATCTACGTGTTGACGCAAATGCTGGGCAAACTCGTCCACCGACCACGTTTCATCACCCACACGCACGCCACTGGCGGGAACGTAGATGTTCTGCGGTGCCGTACACATCTGTCCGGCATACAGCGACAGCGAGAAGGCCAGGTTTCCGAGCGCCTGATCGGCATTATCGAAACTCTCAACAATCACATTGTTCACACCAGCCTTTTCGGTGTAGACCACCTTGCCGTGCGCGGCGCAAGCAGCCTCTACCGTAGCACCGAACACCGGTCCGCCCGTGTAATCCACGATGCGTACTGCAGGATGCTCGAGTAGTTCCAGCGTCACTGGCGCTTCGACCGTATCAACGGCCAGCTGGCAGATGTTCGGATCTAGGCCTAGGTCTACTAGGGTTGCACGCAGCTCAGCAACAACAATGGCAATCGGATAGATTGCGCCTGGATGGGGCTTCACGATCACGCTGTTGCCCGTTACCAAACCTGCAAACATTCCTGGAGTGGTATTCCACACCGGGAAGGTGCTACAACCAATCACCAGGTTGATACCCTTGGGTACTACGCGATAGGTCTTCTGGATCACTACGCTCATCTTCCCCATCGGCTTTTCCCACGTGACATGCTGCGCAAACGCCGTCTGAGAGGCGTAGCCCATGGCTACGGCCTCGAGTGCACGATCGAATCCATGAGGCCCGGAGGACTGAAACGCCATCACGAAGCCTTGGCCCGTGGTATGCATCGTGGCGTAGCCAATCTCGAAGAACCGCTTTGAGGCACGCTCCAAGGCTTCAATCAACACGGCAGCGCGCTCTGCGGCCGACAGTGCCTGCCAGGCAACTTGTGCATCCGAAGCTCGTTCCACCAGCTCGTCGACCGACCACATCGGATACGTCACGCCTAGGTTGAACCCATAGGGTGAGGCTTCGTTGCCACCGTGCTGCTGCGCCTCACCGAGACCAGCAACTGGCTTTCCGACCTGATCCTGAAAGGCTTTCAGGCCATCATCGTTCGCTGTTTCGCCATAGATCTTTCCTGAAGGGGGCTCTGGCCAGTGGGCATGAAACGTACGATCTCGGTTCGCTGCAACCGCAGCATCGAGTGTTGATTGATGGCGAGTGATCAGGTCGGACAGCATCATGGTGGAGGGTTAGGAGGATGTTGAAAGTTGAACTGCCACAAACTTACGGATGTGCCTACAACCGCAGCTTGAAGGCCAGAAACGGATCTGGCCGCTGGATACCCTGATGATCTCTCCGCAGAGTCCATGGTCCAAGAGGATTGACGTCGACATCTACGTCGAGATCCAACCACGACGTGGATCGCGTTGGCTCCTCAGGCCTAGCCAAGGCCAGCGACACACAAAAACCTCCGAGAGCTCCAGCATACGACATCAAGGCAGACCATTCAGGAGCCATGTCGAGGGCCTGCGACAGTCCCAATCCGATTGCTCCCCCACCGAGGAGCGAGATGATACTCACCGTTCCATCACTGGATGGGTAATCCTTACCCTTCACAAGTTCACTACCGGCCCATAACCCGCCAACAGTGCCGCCAAGACAGAGGAGACTGGTTGCCGTAGCAGACATGTTATCCGGCTGTATGGCGGCCATAACCACTACGGGTAGCGCGGCACCAAGCAAGCCAGAGATACCGTACATCGTGGCATCGCCCGGCGAATAATACTGTGCATCAGCTAAGAGATTTCCTACCACAACACCAGCAGCGGCACCCGCCAGTGCCATTCCGCCGAGACTCCGCGCTGCAACATCGGAGCTGGGCTGTACCTGATCGAACACCGCAGCGGTCACCAACACACCCGATAGCAGTCCATAGAACGACGTCGTATTGATCACACCTGCACGACCCTCGCTCATGTGGGTCTCGGTTGCAACCACGTATCCTACCACCGACTCAGCTACACCTGTTATCACCGACAGACCAAGCCCTAACCGAGGCGTGTCATTGTCGAACGGTGTTTGTCCGCCAGTGAGAGCTGCCAACGCCCAACCGTGGAGTGTACCCTGAAACATTCCCCCTAACGCGAGCGAAGCTGCACCGTCGGTTACTGGAAGATTGCTCGTGATGAGAGCTGGAACGAGGTATCCCAGGCCCCCTGCCAACAGAATCGGCACCGATGAATTATCAATGTTCAGTGCAATACTCGTCGCCGTGCCGTAGTAGAGCAAACTCCACAGCGTGCTGCCCCACAGGAGTGACGTGCGCCCACTCTGGTCAAGACTAACCGTTGGTGGTGCAGCGGCGGCAGCAAGCTTGCGACGGATCAGTTCAATATCCTGCTGCGAGAGTATCTGCGTGCTGCGTTCGCGCTTTCCGTCACGAAGAATCACCAGCTCCAGAAGGTAGGTGCTATCCGTTCCACGTTGAAACAAACGGGCCTCGACGAAACCGTCGAAGCCCGTAATAACGCCGTATTGTTCATTCAGTGTCTGCGTCAGCGCGAAGATCGTACCATCGTTGTCAAACGCGACCTGCGTTTCCTGCGCGCGACCAATCACTGCGCCGAGGACGAAGGCCAACAGGACGATAACACTCCGCATCGCAGTCCTCCGCCAAGCGTGAATGAGATCAAAGGAGATCAGTTGAGTGCCGAGGCCAGCGGCGTGTACTCCATGCCGAAGGCTTCTGCTACTGCTTCGTAGACAATCTTGCCGCCAACTACGTTTACTCCGAGTGCGAGCTCGTGGTTCTCGGCGATGGCCTTTTTCCAGCCCTTGTTGGCGAGTTCTACAGCGTAGGGTAGGGTTGCACCCGTGAGCGCCAGCGTGGACGTGTACGGAACAGCGCCCGGCATGTTGGCTACACCGTAGTGCACAACGCCGTCTACAACGTAGATCGGATCGGCATGGGTAGTTGCCTTACAGGTTTCCACACAGCCACCCTGGTCGACAGAAACGTCCACGATCACCGACCCTGGCTTCATGGTGCTGAGCATATCACGCGTGACCAGCTTTGGTGCCTTGGCACCTACAATCAACACACCGCCGATCACGAGATCGGCATCAACGATGTTCTCGCGGATAGCCGACATCGTAGACATCTGCGTTGTGATGTTCTTTGGCATCACATCGTCGAGGTAGCGCAGGCGATAGAGGTTGTTGTCGTAGATCGTCACGCGTGCACCGAAGCCAGCAGCAATCTTGGCTGCGTTCGTTCCTACAATGCCACCCCCGAGGACCATCACGTTTGCCGGACGTACACCCGGAACGCCCCCTAGCAGAACACCGCGACCTCCAGAAGGGTGTTCGAGATACTTGGCTCCCTCTTGTGGAGCCATCCTGCCAGCTACTTCCGACATTGGTATCAGCAGGGGCAGCGAGCCGTCGGCTTTCTGAACGGTTTCGTAGGCGATGCATACCGCTCCGCTCTTCACCATGGCCTCGGTGAGCTCCTGCGATGCTGCAAAGTGGAAGTAGGTGAACAGAATCTGTCCCTCGCGAATCAGAGGATACTCCGGTGCAATCGGCTCCTTCACCTTCACGATCATGTCGGCCTTGCCGTACACGTCGGCAGCAGATCCTACGATCTGTGCACCAATAGCTGTGTAGGCAGCATCATCGTAGCCGCTTCCCACGCCGGCCTGTGTTTCTACCATCACCGTATGACCGTTCCGGATGAACGTCTCAGCACCGCCCGGCGTAAGACCTACGCGCTTCTCAAGGGGTTTGATCTCCTTTGGCACACCGATCAGCATACAATCCTCTAGGATAATTGGTTTGTTCGAATGATACAGCCAGCAAAATTGCGAATTTCGCAGTGTATTCTCACCTCCGATCACATCCTCAACCGGAAAGATTCCCATGGCCGTACCACTGCTCGACTTGAAACTCCAGTACCAGGCACTGAAGACGGAAATCGATGCGGCCTTGATCCGGGTTGCCGAGTCGCAGGCGTGCATCTTGGGACCAGAGGTCGCCGCCTTGGAGGCCAGCATGGCCACGTATCTGGATGTTCGACATGCCATCGGCATTTCCAGCGGCACGGATGCCCTCCTGATCGCCTTGATGGCCTACGATATTGGTGCTGGCGATGAGGTGATCGTCCCCACGTTCTCCTTCTTCGCCACTGCTGGCTGTGTTGCGCGAACAGGCGCTACCCCGGTCTTCGTAGACGTTGATCCTGTGTCGTACATGATCAATCCAGACCTTGTCCGTAAGGCCATCACGCCTCGTACAAAGGCCATCATGCCCGTCCACCTATTCGGTCAGGCAGCGAACATGACGGAACTGATGGCCATCTCTGCCGAGACGGGTATCCCCGTGATCGAAGATGCTGCTCAAGCCATCGGCACGAGGTATCGGGATGGTCGCCCAGTAGGGGGCATTGGTCACATCGGCTGTTTTTCCTTCTACCCGACGAAGAACCTTGGTGCCTTCGGTGATGGAGGCTTGGTTACCACGAATGATGACGCCCTCGCTACCAAGATTCTGCAACTGCGGAACCATGGTATGGAGCCCCGCTACTACCACAGTATGATCGGCGGCAACTTCCGTCTTGACGCCATCCAGGCAGCTGTGCTGAGTGTGAAACTGCCACACCTCGACAGTTGGCACGCAGCACGTCGCCGCAATGCCGAGCTCTACGAGCAGGCCTTCGTTGCCGAGGGGTTGAGTCAAGGGGCGGGAGCCACAGAGTTTTCCGAACGCGATCGTATTCTGCTCCCCGCAGCCATGGGCCATCACATCTTCAATCAGTACACCATTCGTACTGCCCATCGCAATGCGCTGCGAGCCTTCCTCAGCGAGCGCGGTATTGGCACGGAGATCTACTACCCCGTGCCATTCCACCGTCAGGACTGTTTCACGTACCTGCAGCCACAGGATGCCGACTATCCGGTAGCGAATAGTCTGGCCGAAACGGTACTGTCACTGCCCATCTTTCCGGAACTGCGTCCGGAGCAGATTACCGAGGTAGTTGCAACCATTGCGGAGTTCGAGCGTACCATGGTTTCGTAGGCATCACCAGGTAGAGGAACACAGCATGCGCAGTACATCGGGATCAAGTTTGTGGATTGGACTCACGTTACTCATTCTAGGTACCGGCTGGCTCTTGGATGCCTTCGACGTGCTGCATTTCGGACGTCTGCTGCGGATGTACTGGCCCACCGCTCTGATGCTGGTTGCCATTGCCCAGTATGCCACACGATCATCGGGCTTCACAGGTTCGGCGATGCTCTTTGCCTTGGGAGCTCTGCTCCAACTCGACAAGTTCGATCTCCTACCAGGGGGTTTCTGGAGTGCCTTCTGGCCAATCGTGTTGATCGTGATTGGTGTGTCATTGATTGCTCCCTACCTGCGTCGCAGGCCGAATACTGTGGATAGCCAATCACTACCACCTCAGTCAGATGATTCCTACGTCCGACAAACAGCGCTCTTCAGTGGTGCCGAGATTCGAAGCACAACACAATCGCTGATGGGAGGCGAACTCACTGCCGTGTTTGGCGGGATTGAACTGGATCTGCGCGACTGTCAGATGGCGACACGCTCTGTTATGTTCAAGGCAACAGCTATCTTCGGTGGTATCGAGATCATTGTCCCACCTACGTGGCGCGTAGTGGTTACCGGCACACCCATCTTTGGTGGTGTCGACAACGTAACCCAGCATCGCACCATCGACCCTCAAGCCCCAACGCTTCTGCTGGACGTCACAGCCGTGTTTGGAGGTATCGAGGTTCGATAGCACTGGCGAGTGCACACACCAGAGGTCCCGTGGTTCTTCGTCCAGAACGTCTTCGCTGCCTTCGCACCAACACGATTGGTCCAGGCATCCCTCCCGCTGGAAGCGGCCCCGTGATCTACTGGATCCAGCGTGAGCGGCGTGTTCACGACAACTGGGCGCTGCTCTACGCGATTGAATTGCACCGCGCCTTCGGTGAGGCCTCACAAGGCGTCCGAGTATGTTTCTGCATGCCGCCCAGCTTCTTGGGGTCGACCATGCGGCAGTATGATTTTAAGCTACATGGGTTCGAGGAGCTCGAGCGTGAACTCGCCGATCTGGGCATTCCCTTCGATATGCTCACCGGAAGTCCCGACGAAGAACTGCCACCCTACCTGAATAGTTACGCTCCCAGCGCCATAGTCACGGACTTCGAGCCGTTGCGAACAAAGCGGAACTGGACCACGATCGTTGTTCGTGATACCGCAGCCCCCTTCCATCAGGTGGATGCACACAACGTGGTTCCTGCATGGATTGCGTCCTCGAAAGAGGAGTATGCTGCGGCTACCCTGCGACCGAAGATTGAACGACTGCTACCTACCTTCCTTGAGCCCTATCCAGAGGTTGTTCCCGTGGGACCGCCGGTACAACCCACCACCGATTGGCAAGCAGTGCGTGCAAGTGTCACGTCGGATCCTCGTGTTGCTCCCGTTTCGTGGCTAGTGCCCGGCGAGCAAGCTGGACGATCGGCATTGGCCGGTTTTCTGTTTCGGCTGGATACGTATCAGGATCGGAACGATCCAATCAAGGTTGGGCAGTCTGATTTGTCGCCATACTTGCACTTTGGTCAGTTGGCACCACAGCGCGCAGCCCTTGACGTGTGCACCCTGCTCGGTCTCGACCCCGCTGCCTTGGGTGACATTCGCACGATTGCCCATGGCTTCCTCGAGGAGCTGATCATCCGACGGGAACTAGCCGACAACTTCACCCACTACAACGATCAGTACGATCAGGTATCGGGCTTTCATGAGTGGGCGCAGCGCTCGCTGAATGAGCATCGCAGCGACCGGCGCGAGCATACCTATCACTACGAAGTCTGGGACGAAGCCCGCACTCACGACGAACTCTGGAATGCCGCTCAGCGTCAGATGGTTCGCACCGGGAAGATGCACGGCTTCATGCGGATGTATTGGGCCAAGAAGATCCTGGAGTGGTCGCACTCTCCGGAAGAGGCCCTTGCTACGGCCATTGCGCTGAATGACCGCTACTCTCTCGATGGCCGTGATCCCAACGGATATGCCGGCATTGCCTGGAGTATCGGTGGTGTGCACGATCGGGCGTGGACGGAGCGGCCCGTGTATGGCAAGATCCGGTACATGAATGCTAACGGCTGCCGCAGAAAGTTCGACGTTGACAGCTACATTGCATCGTTTCCTCCAGAAGAATCCTCACCCGAATGATCCACATGCTGGCTGCGATCAGTGCGCTTGTTCTGATTACTCAAGGTCTTACACTCACGCGTCCCATCAAGGTGACGGATACCTATCTCCTGCAGGGCACGTCCCGACAGATCACGCGCATGACCACCGTCGACGCCCGTGGCGTTCGTCAACAACCAACGGATGGAACGATCTCCGTGCGGCTGGACGCCATGTGCACCGTCGAGGGAGTCACCGAGGACGGCCAGGAGGCGATCAAGTCGCTCGTGATTCGCAACGCCGAGGTCGTCGTCAATCAGGATCCTCCCAACACGCTGCAGACAGCCGGGACGCGCCTGAAGGCCTCGTTCAGCAATCAGGGAACCATACTCGAACAGGGCGACTCACTACTGAGCGACCAGGTAACGCAGCTGCTGTCCAGCGTGATTCGTGGTGAAGGGGGCTCACACACCGGCACGTTAATGAATCCGGATCGTGTGGTGACTGTTGGCGATACGTGGCAGCCCAATCTTCCCGCTCTGAACGCTCTCCTCCAGCAATCATTCAACCAACAGCCAGATTCCGTGCATGGTGCCGTGTCGTACGTGGCCATCGATTCCTCTGCAAGCCAACCCAGTGCTGTCGTCCGGCTGTCGGCTCAGGCAACGAACGTCATCGATGAGTTCGATGGTATGCGTCCCAGTGAGTCGACGTTCTCCATGACCGTTACCGTCCATGCACCGATCGACCAGCGCTACCCCATTTCTCGCACCGAGACAACCACTCGTCTGTTGATGCACTTCGGTGAGGGACCTGGTTCGGTATTGTTGGAAATCATCAATGAGTCGCAAGCCAGCTTCCTCCGCTGATCCGCTGCACGCCAGGGGTGTCCTGGCGTTGGTACTCACGGCCATCTTGTGGAGCACCGGAGGCGTCTTCATCAAGTCGCTTCCGCTGGAGCCCCTTACGATCGCTGGCTCAAGAAGTGCCATCGCTGCCGTGGTGATGTTGATGGTGCTGCGACGTCCGCAGCCAACGTGGTCGGGCTACCAATGGGGTAGTATTGTGTCCTACGCCGCTACAGTGATCCTCTTCGTGGTAGCCACCAAGCTCACGACGGCAGCCAATGCCATCTTCTTGCAGTACACGGCTCCGATCTGGGTTGCGGTGTTTAGCTGGGTGATTGCGCGGGAGCGCCTCACGAGGATCGACGCCCTAGCGATTCTCCTTGTCATGGCGGGAATGTCGGTGTTCTTCGTTGAGCAGGTAGATGTTGGCTCACTTACTGGCAACATGATTGCCGTTGCCTCTGGTGTGGCCTTTGCAGGTGTGGCACTGTTCATGCGTGCGCAGAGGGGCACCTCCACCACGGAGAGCATCCTGCTGGGCAACGTACTCACGGCCGTTGTGTGCCTACCGTTTCTCAGCCCCTTCCCCCTGACGCTTCCCGTCATGGCCAACCTCCTTGCATTGGGCGTGCTGCAGTTAGGTGTGTCGTACCTGCTGTATTCCTGGGCCTTGAAACATGTGTCAGCTCTGGAGGCAATTCTCCTGACCACGCTCGAGCCACTGCTGAATCCCGTCTGGGTGACGCTCTTTCACGGTGAGACGCCCAGTGTGCTGTCGATGGTAGGGGGCTCGATCGTTGTGGGCGCTGTCGTACTCAGGAATGTGCTGAACAGTTCACGGCTGCAGCCACAAGCATCGAATCGTTGATCCGCACACCACAACGTAGGCACCCGGTTGCAGGTGCTGCAGTAGCTCGTCTTCCGACGGCGCACTGCACACCAGCGTACCACGTACGGTGTAGGCCGAACAGCGTCCCATCGGCCAATAGTTCTCTGTAGAGGAACGCACCGATGTTGGTTGGCTCGTGCAGGCAACGCTCAATCGGTTGTAGGCCTCGATCGTAGCCTGGAGTTCTTCGCTGGGTTCACCGATACCAGCACTGCCTTGCACATACGCCGAACCATCAGAGAACATGACCGCTGTTCTTTCAGCTACGATTGCTTCGGCATCTTCCAGAGAAGTTTCAGTGCTGCGAAGAGCCCCTTTCACCCTATTCCGTGCTAGAAGGTGACCGTTCCCAAACGTGAGATACAATCCCTTACTGGCCGAGCGGGAGGTGATTTCATTCAGTAGGAAGATGATGCTGTCCGTAGCCGGAGCGAAGTTCATGAAGAGCCCGTAGTTCTCGGCTCGATTACGCGCAAAGAAGTTTCCAGGTCCGTTGGCGCCGTGAGAGTCGTCGATCACGATCTGCTGCACGATGTTGTTCATGACGTGATTGTGGTGTACCCAGTTACCGTGTAGGACAATGTCGCCAGCAGCATCAGCCGGAAGGGTGACATCCGTCCAGTACGGCTCCCGAGAATAGTTCGCCACGATGGTGTTGTGGTACGCACCTGCTTGCAGCAGTATCGAATGGCGCAGTCGGCGGTACGTGTTGTTCTCTACGAGGTTTCGATTCGACGTGTACTGCAACACCGTACCGTAGCCTTGACCACCGCCACCAAAGGCATGGGCATCGTGGAAGTAGTTGCCCCGTATCACGCAGAGAACGGACCGGTTTAGCTCCACGTGGGCAAAGTTGGTGAACTCGCTCTCGACGCATTCTACGGTACACCGCACCGCCACGGCCACATCGATCGTGGAGGTTTGGGTCTCGGTGGGCGTTTCGTTCACCAGCTTGAGGTATCGTACGGCGGCGTCTTCTACAGGAGTGAGGTACCGCATCCGTGCCGTCGTGGGATCAAGGTCCGACCGGCACATGCCGTGCTGATCGTCCATCCATCCCTGGGCATCCACGGTGCCAATGAGTCCAGCAGAGCCAATGGCCCAGTCCGAGGTCACCAGCGCACGGTCGTCGTCTGTCAACTCTACCCAAGACGAAGGTGGTACCGTGTGGAGCGCTGGCGTAACGCGGTATCGGCTACCGTCCCAGAGTAGCGTATCAACGGGGATCGACGCGCTTCGTGCTCCATGGATTCGGATGCATGAGGTTGGCTGTTGAAGCCGGAACCTCATCACCGTGCGATCAGCCCCTTGCCCAATCAGCTCCTGTCTGTTTGTTAGCGCGATGGGCTCTGTTACAATGTACTCCCCTGCCTCCAGCAGAAACACCGTTGGCAGCGTGCGCCGGGTGACGAGTGCATCGCGCAGATCGTCGGCCGTTGCAACACGTATCGTGTCGATCTGAGCATGCATCGTTGTAGCAGTGACAACACTCAGCGTGAGCACCGTAATCACGCGCATGGTAGCTTTGCAGATCAACAACCTTCTCCCTACAGTTTAGTACAGCCATGACCAGCGAACAGATCAACGACATCATCAGCGACAGTGCTGCAGTGAAGCGCAAGCTCGCTGAGGAATGCAGCGAAGATATCCTTCGTTGCGGAGAGTTGCTGGCCCAGGTTGCGCTTGATAGCGGCCTGATCATGCTGTGCGGTAACGGCGGTAGCGCAGCCGAC
The DNA here is from genome assembly GCA_030833725.1 of Candidatus Kapaibacterium sp. Lineage (GTDB taxonomy): Bacteria > Bacteroidota > Ignavibacteria > Kapaibacteriales > Kapaibacteriaceae > OLB6. Next base: position 22,662 of record JAURGP010000012.1, read on the forward strand.
AGTCAGCACCTAGCTGCTGAACTGGTGGTGCGTCTGCGCAGCTCGGTAGATCGCAGGGCCATCGGTGCGCTAGCGCTCACCGTGGATACGTCCATCCTCACGGCCGGTGGTAACGACTACGGCTTCGAGCACGTATTCGCCCGCCAGGTGGAAGCGTATGGTCGCGAGGGCGATGTGCTCATCGCCATCAGCACGAGTGGTAACTCTGAAAACGTGATTGCTGCCGTGGAACAAGCCAACGCCGACGATATGCACACGATCGGTCTGCTGGGTGGCGACGGTGGCGAACTGAAGGACCTTGTAGACGACTACGTCCTGGTGCCGTCGTCGGTAACGGCCCGTATCCAGGAGGCCCACATCCTGATCGGCCATATCTGGTGTGAGATGATCGAGGACGCCGTGGTTCACGCGGAGTAACAGAGCTCATACCTTCCCGCACACCATCTCTAGTCGCTGCACGAACATTCCCGTCTGATGCGTACTTTTGTGCGCTGTACATGTGACGCACACGCCGACGTAGCTCAGCTGGCCAGAGCAGCTGATTTGTAATCAGCAGGTCACCGGTTCGACTCCGGTCGTCGGCTCTCCACCACCATGCACACCCTCCGCCTTCGCCCGAAAGAACACTACCGCATCGCTGAAGGCCACCTGTGGGTATTTCGCGACGAACTCGTCCAGCCCCTTCCCAAGATCTCAACGGAGGCTTCTGGTCTGCCCGTGGACGATCTGGTTGCTGTGGAGTCGAATGATGGCAAGCCCCTTGGCGTAGGCTTCTACCATCCCACATCGAAGATTGCCGTGCGGATGCTGGGCACCGACACCACCACGATCGATGCCAACTTCTTTGCCGAGCGGTTTGCCTCGGCGCTCGCGCTGCGCCAGAGGATGATGCCGCATGAAGAGGCCTACCGCCTGGTGTTTGGCGAAGCCGATCTCCTGAGTGGATTGATCATCGACATCTACGGCAGCGTGGCCGTCCTGCAAATGCTGGCTGCGGGTATGGATCGCCGACGAGACATGATCGTGGAGGCCCTGTTGCAGACCCTGCCGCACCTGACGGGTGTGGTGGAGCGCAACTCGATGAAGGTTCGAGAGAAAGAGGGCCTCGAGATGCGCGATGGTATCGTGTGGGGTACGGTGCCGGATCGTGTGCGCTTTACCGAAAACGGCATCCTGCTGGAGGTGGACCTGATCGGTGGTCAGAAAACGGGCTACTTCCTGGACCAAAAGACCAATCGCGCCTTCATCGGGAAGCTGTCGGCCGGGAAGCGCGTGCTGGACTGTTTCTGTAATGTAGGCGGCTTTGCCCTGAACGCCGCTGCCGGCGGGGCTACGTTGGCCGTTGGCGTAGATAGCTCTGCTGTGGCCATTCAAGCAGCCGAACACCATGCCCTGCTGAACGAACTTCCAAACTGCCGTTTTGAACAGGCGAACGTGTTCGACCTGCTGCGCCAGTACGTAGACGAGGGTCAGACGTGGGATATCGTGATCCTGGATCCACCGTCATTTGCCAAGAGCCGACAGGCACTCTCGGGCGCACGGGCCGGCTATGCCGAGCTGAATCGCACAGCCCTCAAGTTGTTGCGGTCCGGAGGGTTACTGGTGTCGGCGTCGTGTACGCAACTCGTGCCCGAGCACGACCTGATGGACATCATCTACACCGAGGCCGCACGATTACGTCGGCGGCTGCGTCTTGTGCATCGCGGCGAGCAGGCAGCCGACCACCCCGTACTGCTTGCGATGCCGGAAACCCAGTATCTGAAATTTCTCGTATTCGATGTTCTCGCATAATCAGTACCATTGCATGTTCAACCCCGTAATGAGAGGTAGGCACCATGCTGGAGTTTTTTGATGATGCGGCTGATGAACAGGAGCTGAATGAGCAGTTACGTGCCTATCGGGAAGCCTTCCGCTCGGGCCAATGGACCAATGGCCAGCCCAGCGTTGAAGCTCTCGAGAACATGGTACATTACTGTTTAGACACGCAGCGTTTCGACGATGCCGAAAACCTTGCGCGACTTTGGCGTGAGAAAGCCCCTTACTCCTCGGATGCATGGCACAAGTTGGGAATCGCCCTGGGCAGCTTGAATCGCTGGCGCGAAGCATTGGATGTGTACGAACGCGCCGCGGAACTGGATCCCATCGACGTTGAAATTTCCGTGAACCGTGCCATTGCCCACGAGCAGCTGGGTCAGTTGGCCGAGGCCTCGGCATTGATCGACGGCGTCCTCCGCTTGGAGCCCGACAACCTCGACGCCCTGTATACTAAGGCGATGATTGCCGAAAAAGCTGCAGACTACACCGAGGCTGCCAAGTTATTCCGGTTCCTTGCAAAGCAGGAGGGCTTCCAGCGCGAGGCACTCTTCGAACTTGCCTACTGCGAGGAAGCTCTCGAGAACTACGATGCAGCCATCGAGATCTACAATCGCCTGATCGATAGCGATCCGTTCGATGCCAACGCTTGGTTCAACAAGGGTGTGATGTATGGGCGGAAAGGGGCTCACCGGCAGGCAATCTCCGCCTACGAGATGGCCGTTGCCATCAAGAGCGACTTCGTCAATGCCTACTACAACATGGGTAACTCCTATGCCTCGGTAGGACAACTGGATGCCTCGGTAGAGGCCTACCGCGACGCGCACCGTGTGGATCCCACCGATGTGCCGGTGATTCACAACCTTGCCTCCTCGCTGGAGGAGCAGGGGTTCTTTGTCGAGGCGGTGGAGTTCTTCACCAAGGCCCTCGAGATCGAGCCGAAGCATGTAGCCTCGCTCTTTGGACGTGGTACATGTTACGATGCCTTGGAGGACTACCAGCGAGCGATCACGGACTACGCTCAGGCACTTGACATTGAGCCGGAACACTCGGACGTGTGGTATGCTCTTGCGGACTCCCAGTTCAACGTTGGACATACCGCAGAGGCGCTCAGCTCGTACGAGCGAGCATTGAGCCTGCACCCTACCGACACGGAGTGCTGGTTCGACTACGGATCAACACTGCTGGACCAAGGTGCCGTTGTAGAAGCCCTACAGGCCTTTATGGAGTGTATTCGGCTCCAGCCAGACTGGGCAGAAGGATACTACGCCGTAGCCAAGACACTCTGTGCAGCTGGGCAGCCCGTGGATAGTATTCCGTACCTCCGCTCAGCGTTCCAGCGAGACGCGCGCAAGCGTACTGATTTCGAACAGGAGTTCCCCGGTATTGCCGGACCCTTGGGTATGGAATACCTGTACGACATGCTTCAACGACAAGATTCATCCCTACCACCATCTCAACAATGAGGTTTTCATGCCCTACGATCCCATGCTTGTCCAGCCGATGAAGGAAGAACTCACCAGCCTTGGTGTGAAAGAACTTCTTACGGCCGAGGACGTCGATACTGCCCTGAGGCAACCAGGTTTGACCCTAGTTGTGGTCAACTCCGTATGTGGTTGTGCTGCCGGCGGAGCTCGCCCAGGCGTTGCTCTTGCGATGAAACACTCCACCCTGCCTGATCAGGTAGTCACGGTGTTTGCCGGTCAGGATGTTGAAGCTACCGAGCGTGCCCGCACATACTTCACCGGTCAAGCACCCAGCAGCCCAGCCATGGCCATTCTGCGTGACGGTGAGTTGGTGGCGTTCATGCCACGTCACCACATCGAAGGACGTTCCCCGGAGCAGATTGCTTCGGCGCTGACCAATGCCTTTGATGCTCTTAGCTCTGCGACGGCGTCGTAAGAACGGACGTCCACTGATCCAGTAGTCGATTTGCTTCGTCGTAGCCCGGCATGAGGTGCCGTGCCAGGTGCTGAAATGCCGGGCCATGATGCATGTACATAAGGTGTGCCAACTCGTGGGCAATCACGGCCTGCCAACACGGGTCGGGTACGCGGATCAGCCAGTCGTTGAGCGTGATCCTACCATCCATGGTGCAGGAGCCCCAGCGGCGACGCATGGTACGAAGGCGTAGCGATTGGTATCGCAAGGCGGCTACTCCCAATGCCGGCAGCATCTGCCGGATCGTGTCCTCGAACAGCTGTAGCGCTTCAGCACGTTGCCACGAGCGCAACGCCGACGCCGTCCCACGCCATTCCATCACCGCCCCTCGATGATGGACATGTCGCTCCGTGGGAAGCAAGGGAATGCTCTGCAGGGCGCGATCTGCATCCAGAATTCGGCGCTCTATCCACCTGCGCTTACTCAGCAGGAACGCTTCAATATCTGCGTGGGAAACGTAGAGGGGACTGCGCACATGAACGGCACCATGGGGCTGGATCTCCACGGATAATGTGCGTCGACGACTGCGGTGAAGCGTATACGTTAGCCCCCTACCAGACTCGGGAAAGAGTGGCCAGCATGCCGTAGATTCCCCCTTCTTCACCGAAACTTTCACCCTTGTAGTCTGTTGGTACTCCCTGCATGGAGCGATTGCTCAGCGAATATACCGACACGGAGCTGTACGAGTGCCTCAGTACAGCTGATGCCGATGTGGCGTTCTCCGAGCTATACGCTCGGTATTCGTCCGTGGTGTATGCCTACTGCGTCCGAGTGATGGGTGATCGCGACAAGGCAGCGGACGTGTTTCAGGATACCTTCATACGGTTCTACCAGAGTGCCCAGCGGCATCAAAGCATGGAGAACGTCAAGGGATACCTCCTCACGATTAGTCGCAACCTGTGCCTGAACGAAAAGAAGCGCGCCTCGTCGAACAACCTGGAGTTCGATGAACTCCTGTACAATCCAGGTGAGTCGCGCGAGCACGAGCGCAATGAGATGATGGACCTGATTGCCCGTGCCTTGGAGCTTCTGCCGCAGGACATGCGCGAGGCCTTTGTACTGCGCGAGTACCAGGGCTTATCGTACAAGGAAATGACCGTTATTCTCGATATCAAACTCGAAACAGCCAAGGTGCGTGTGTTCCGGGCACGGCAGCGCATCAAGGAAATCTTGCAACCCTATCTCGATGACATGCAACGGTAGGGTGATGTGTAGGTTGCTTGAGAAAGTGATGATGTATGCAACAGTTCAGTGAACATATCGACCAACTCCTCGATGGCGAGCTCGATCCGATGCTCGAGCAGGCGCTGTATGCGGAGTTGGCAACAAATGCCGACCTGCGCACGGAAATGCGCGATCAGATCGCACTCAAAGCAGCTGTCAAGGACGACCGCATGGCCTTGGTTCCCCCAGCTGCATTGACGTCGTCGGTGTTTTCTACGCTGGGTCTGGCTACCGGAATGGCCACGGCTGGTGCTGTGGGTGGTAGCGTGGCTTGGCAGTGGCTCACGCGATTGGGCTTGCCCGTGCTGTCGGCACTCACGGCTGCCGGAGTGAGTTGGTCGGTGTCGCAGAATGCCTTCACGAAGTTCGTTGCCGAGACTGGAGCCCAAGTTGAGACTCCGGCGGAGCAGCAGACTCCGGCGGAGCAGCAGACTCCGGATCTGGCTCCTGATCAGACTCCAGATCTGGCCTCTCAAGTCGTCACACTGCGCCAGGAGAATCAGTCTCTGCGGCAGGAGTTAGCGGCTCGTCCAGAACGTGAAGTTGTGCGGGAGGTCGTGCGAGAGGTTGTGCGCGTCGTACAACCGGAGGTCGCGCCGGAGGTAGAGCCGGAAGCAGAAACGGAGCCCGAACCAATCACGCTCGCCGTAGGTACATCCAACATCGACATCGTCAACAGCATAGAACTGCAGCGCGATCCCACGCCACAAACGATTCGACTGGCAACGGCTGACCTCGCTCTGCGTCCGCCAGCGCGAAGACCATTTGCCGCTCAGGTTCGGGGCATGTCGTTGACGCCCTCTCTGAGTACGGCTGTGTCGGAGCAAAGCGCCTGGTACAACAACCTGGGTCTGGCCGTGATGTATTCGATGAACGAGCGAAGTGCTCTTGGGTTTGAAGTTGGAAACGAGGCCTATCCGATGATCTTCGAGGGTGATCGCAACGGACAGGTGGTTCGCTACGAGCAGTATCCGTCCACAGTTTGGGCTGGTATTACCTATCGCTTCACGGGTTCCGTCCTCGGGGCGCTTCCCCTGCAGCCCTATGGGCAGGTGCTTGTAGGGGGCTCAAAGTTTGGTCCTATGGGTCGTATGCAGGCAGGCCTGCAGTATGCACCGGCCGGTCCTCTTGTGTTTTTGCTGGGTGTTGAGGGCTCCGCAATGACGTTCACATACCAGAACGCCTGGTATGTCTCTCCAAAATTTGGCCTTACCTACGGTATGGCCCTTCGATTCTGAGTAGTATGATGAATAGTATGATGAAACGGTGGATTCTCGCATTGGGTGCTGTGATGCTCGGCGTCACAGCCTGTGTGTCCCCCTTGGACACGGACGCTCCGCGCAAGGAAACGCCCCTTACCCCCGCTCCCACGGTAGAACCTCTTCGGGTGACGACGAACTTCGAGTTCAGCGGGCATCGGTACGAACTCACGGGAACACCCGTGTTCAAGATCGACACGACCGTGTCGCCGATCGTGTTCTGGATGGACTTCCAGATGATCGAGACCAGCACGCCGAGTACGGCCGTGGTGGAGGAGTTTCGTGTCACGGTGGATTCCTTGCCTGCCGTTGCGTATCCGCATGCCCTTGAGCAGGGAGAAGTACGCCTCTGGGCAACCTTTACGGGCACGCGACAGCTGTATCCGTCCGATGCTGCCACGAACCTGGCAACAATGCTCATTGGTGAGTATCCGCGCGAACCAGGCCAGCCGCGCAAGGTGACCATCACGCTCTACCTGGTGGCAAACGCCAACGGTTTCTTCCCGGGCGCTGCCACGGAAGAAGTCTTTGGTACGATTGACCTTGAAATCTAACGGCGTTGTAACATTTCTCCCCGTCGAGGACTCTCACCGCCCGTACCGAACTGCACTTCACATTACGAGGATCTGAGATGAAACACCTTTCCGCTCTGTGGGGCATGTTGCTCGTCATTGCAGCACTTGTCGCCCCCACAGGTGTTGTCCTGGCCGAAGTTCCAGGTAAACCCGTCGAGTTCACAGCAAAAGTGGTTGAACAGGGAACCATGGTTCAACTCACGTGGCAAACCAACGGCGACGGTGGCGCGCCGATCGACTTCGTGGTCCACATGGCCGAAGGCGAAACGGAAGATACCACACTCTTCACGGCGATTGCCGAGGTACCCGCGCAGCAGGGCGGGCGGAACACGTACACCTACCTCGTCCGCGAACTGGAACCCGGCACCTATACGTTCTACATCACAGCGCGAAATGCCTCGGGTTCGAGCATCCGTACCCCCATCAAGGTGGTGGTCATCAAGGAAGGCAACAACAACGGAAACGACAAGGAACGATGCGCTGTGCTGTTCGGTACGGTCAAGGGTGAAGGCAATGGTGCCTTGACGCCCGTAGCTAAGGGCACGGTTACGGCATGGCAGTTGAACGACGATTCCACAAGCACGCATGTCTTCCGCACGGAGATCGTCCGTGGAACCTACGAACTGCGCGTACCCGCGGGAACCTACCGTCTTAAGGTTGACGGCCCCTTCATCGAATCAACGTGGTACACCCAAAACGATGTGACCGTTGCCTGCCAGACTGAAAACGAAGCCAATTTCGTGGTAGAGTTCCTACCCGAACCGGAGATGGTCACCGTCACTGGCCGGGTGTATGATGCAGGCACTCTGGACGGCATTGAAAATGCACTGGTGGTGTTCGAAACCCGCAAGAACCGCGAAAACAACGAGCGCGAGTACAAGCGGGTTGTAGCTGAGACCAACGCCAGTGGCGAGTACAGCATCAAGATTCCTACCACCTACACGTTTGTTGCATCTGCAGTGGCCCGCACTCCTAATGCCAGAGAGGATCTCTACTATCGCGAGTGGTACTACAACACGCACGATGCCTCCCAAGCCGCCAGCATTGTAGCCAGTGGCCCGATCGACAGCATGGATTTCGCGATGGACCTCAAGCCAGTCTACACGGGTGGTTTTGGTGGTACGATGAAGTCAGCTCTCACCAACAACGGTGTCCCAGGAATGGTGGTAGCGTATATGGTCGAGGCAGTACATGATTCCTCGAACGCCGAGAAGAAGTACCGCGCAGCGTCCGTTGAGACCGACGGCGAAGGGAACTACAGCTTCAGCGGACTCGAACCGGGAAGCTATATCGTGTTTGGCATGCCGGCCGATCGTCCTTACGCTCCAGGCTGGTACGTCCAAGGCGAAACAGCTGCCCACTCTTGGTTGGATGCCACACGCATTAGCGTAGACGACGTGATGATCACCCTCCAGCACGACATCCTGCTCGACACCGTGCGTGGTACTGTGGGTCGTGGTGGAATGCGTGGCTGGGTGAAGCATCGCGGCGGTTCCATTACCAAGGACCAAGGTTCGGTACAAGCTGATGTGGCTCTGGCAGGAGCTCTCGTGTCCGCCTTCGATGCGAACAACACGCTGGTTGGAGCGGACATCACATTGGATAACGGCTCATTCGAGTTAGCAAACCTTCCCCTCGGAACATCGACGATCGTGATTGATCGTGTAGGCTTCCAGCCTGCAACCATCACGGCTGAAATCACGGTTGATCAGACCATGGTGGAGGGATCGGCAACGTTGACACCCATCGTTACGAGCGTGGACGAGGAAGCTCCTCGTGCTGGTTCGTCGGTACAGATCTATCCAAACCCTGCATCATCGCAGGTAACGATCTCATGTGCTGGCGCAACTGGCATGGCAACCGTTCAGGTGCTGTCCGTTTCGGGATCGCTCCTGTCTTCAACCGTTGTTCCGGTGCAGCAAGGTACCAGTACTGTGGAGCTCAATCTTGAATCGCTCCCGACTGGTCTGGTGGTGATTCGTGTGGTGAGCGGTACAACCACGGTTACCACGCCGCTGATGATCGTTCGCTAGGCGATCACGCACTTGTACAGGTCAAACATTCAAAAGCCCGGTTCAATCGACCGGGCTTTTTCTGTATGTTCTGCGATGCCTAGGTTTCTTCGTTTCGTCGTCTGGATCCTGCTTGTCGGGCCGGTCGTGACTTCCGGACAGCAGGACTTCGACATTCTTCACTACGAAGCCGACATCACGCTTCGTGAGCCCCCTACCCTCTATGCTCAGGGAATGGTAGACATCCACGTCCTGTGGGATCCCAATGTTGCTGACCGGATTCTACCGATCCACGCCCGAGGAATCCGCGTGGATAGCACCGCATGTTCTGGGCGCACCCTCCAGATAGAGCGCGACACTGCCCAAGATCCCGACCGCTACAACCTGTATGTCCCTCACGAGGACCGTCGTGCTGCGCACGTCATCGACACCGTTCGCGTGTGGTTCTCGGGCACCATGACCAATGAAGGGGGCTCTGACCCATGGGGTGGTGTGTGGTACGAAGACGGCGTGCTGTATGCGCTGGGCGTAGGTTTTGCGAACACTTCGGTGACGGCAACGCGTCACTGGCTGCCGTGCTTCGATCACCCATCGGACAAGGCGACGTTTCGGGGAACTTTCAGGATCCCTTCGTCGCTTGTATGTGTGTCAGTAGGCGTTTTGGAACGAGACACCGTTCTGCCTTCTGATCAGCTGAGGGTGATCACGTGGGAAGAATCCCATCCCACAGCTACCTACGCTCTCACGTTTGCTGTTGGTGAGTTCCAGAAGCTAGACCTCACCAACAGCAGCGTAGGTGGAGTAAGTTCTGTCCCGCACCATGTCTACTCCCAGCCGCGCGATTCCAGCGCATCATCAATTGCGTACTCCCTGACTCCGCTCATGACGCGCCACTACGAGGCGTTGTTCGGTGCCTATCCGTTCTACAAAGTGGGGTATGTGAATACGTCTCGTGGTGCGATGGAACATCAAACCATGATCAGCATGCCCGTGTCGGTAGTACGCAAAGCTGACAGCATGCATTCCACCATCGCACATGAATTGGTGCATCAGTGGTTTGGCGACTACGTTACCCCACAGGATTTCCGACATGCTTGGCTTACCGAGGCCTATGCCACCTATGGTGAGTCTGCCTGGATCGAGCACCGTCTGGGCTGGCAGGCCTACCTCGAGAGCATCGAACGCGGCACCCAGCGATACCTGCAGACGATTGCTCCTGAGGAGGGTGTGTTGCCCCTCGTGGACTATCCTCGCGATGCACCCTCATCGAACTATCCTGGCACGATCTACCAAAAGGGGCGCGTCGTGGTGGCGATGATGCGAGCGTTAGCCGGCGACTCGGCCTTCTATCAAAGCCTGCGCGACTATCTACGGCAGCATGCCTACGGCACGGCTACAACATCCGACATGCGTGAAGTGATGCGCTCGGCACTTGGCGCGCGAACGGATGCTTTCTTTGAGGAATGGATCGTGGGAAGGGGCTGGCCAATCCTGTCGGTGTCCTACGAACAACAGATAGACCAGCAGGATACGACACTATATGCCGTGCTGCGCCAGGAACAGCAGAATCTTCATGGATGGCAGCTGTTCACAACGTTACCGCTGGACGTCACGTACACTGCACCGGATGGAGAGCGCGTGAACGAGCTCATCGTGATGACGGAGCATACACTCCGCATACCTCTGGGTTTTGCTAGTGGTTTTGCTATCAACGCTGGCACGCTGGTGCGATCACTCGTGGAGATCCAAGAACCTTAGCCCCGTACCATCCAGCTGGCAATCTCCTTCAAGGTGGGCTTCTTTCCATAGGAGAGGATGCCAATTCGATACACACGGGAGGCGAGCCATATCGTGCCTACGAATGTTGCGCTAACGAGGATCATGGACAGACCAATCTGCCACCACGGCACATCGGTCGCAGCAATGCGCACCACCATGATAATGGGAGCAAACAACGGAAACAGCGATAGCCCTACCGACAGCGCCGAGTTGGGAGCTGCCACCACACTGCCAATGAACATGATGGTGAGAATCACCGGTAAGGTGATGGGCATGGTGAGCTGTTGAGCATCAGCTTCCTGATCCACCGCCGACCCCACGGCAGCAAACAGCGTTGCATAGATGAAGTACCCGGCAAGAAAGAAGAAGACAAACAGCAGCAGTGCGCCGATACTGATGTCCGGTATGGCAAATGGGAGATCGCTGGCCTGAGGACTCACTTGAGCACCAACCGGAGTACCAACCTGCATGTCCGAACCGGAAGCCATAGCACCCTCCAGCAGCGGTCCAGCAGCAAGAAACACGCCACTGCCCAACACCAGCCACGCCAGCACCTGGCTGAGGCCTACGAGTCCAATACCTACCACCTTACCCATCAGCAGTTCAAACGGCGTCACGGACGACGCCATCACTTCTACAATCCTGTTGGCCTTCTCTTCAACCACTCCACGCAGCACCATCGACCCGTAGATGAAAATCAGGAAGTAGATCACGAAGCCAGCACCGTAGCCGATAGCAGCTGATGCCTCGCTAGCATCCTTTTCGGTGGTCCCCTGCTCCGTTACCTTCATGGCCGTAACAGACAGACCACGTTCGACGATGTCGATGACCGACGTGTCGGCTCCCATCAGCGTCAACCGCTTGCGCGTTACCACCGGTTCGAAGGCACTGGCAATGTCCTGCGAGAAGGTAAATCCGGTACCTCCCCGGGAAAAGAGTTGTAGGGGGCTTCCCGAGAGGACGTTCTCGGGGATGACCACGTAGGCGACGTACGTCTCAGCTAGCACATCGGCCTCAACCTCCTGCTCGGTGCGGGACCCTGCCATCTCAAAGCGTGACGTGTCGGCGGCCACGACCGTGGCTGCTACGCTACCGGTTCGATCGAACACCACAACCTTACCCTCAGTGGAGTCGCCGAGCATTGCCGTGATAATGGCTGGAATGGCCACCATGGCCACGAAGCCTAACGGGCCCAGTATCGTGGAGATGATGAACCACTTACTGCGAATACGTGTTAGGTACTCGTGCTGGATGATGACGCGAATCTTTCCCATAGGCGTGAAAAGTACGTGGTTTCCGCGAATTGGTTTCAGCGGCTTTCATCGGCAGTTCGTAGTTTTGAAGACTTTTCTACTAACAAAATTGACCTACGGGAGTACACCATGAGCATCCTGCACCAGGCCCTGAACGAGCAAGCAGCTCAACTACGCGCAAAGAAGAAAGGCCTCCTCGAATCGATTGGCGACGTCAGTATCGCCGAGGTAACTCCCGGACATGTGTTCGGAGGTATGCGCGGTGTTCCCGCCTTGATCTGTGAAACCTCGACCGTGTCTGCCGATGAAGGCTTGCGTATTCGGAACATTCCCATCATGGAACTCACCGACCGCACACCAGAAGAGACCTTCTGGTTGCTGCTGACCGGTAAGCTTCCCAATGAAGAGGAACTGGCTGAACTGCAAGGCATTCTGGCTAAGTACTACGAGATTCCGCAGTATGTGATCGACATGCTCAAGGCCATGCCGAAGGACTCCCATCCCATGGCCATGCTGAGTGCGGCCTTGCTGGCGATGGAACGTGAGAGTGAGTTCCGCAAGGCCTACGACGACGGTACCGGAAAGGATGAACTCTGGAAATCACTCGTCAACGACGGTGCCCGACTCGTCGCCAGCATGCCGGGCATCGCTGCAGCGATCTACCGCATTCGCTTCAACAAAGGCGACATCATCAAGCCTCTGCAGGGCGACAACGACCTCTCGAACAATTTCGCCCACATGCTGGGTGTCAGCAACGATCCTGCGTGGAAGGATCTACTCCGTCTGTACCTTGTGCTGCACAGCGACCACGAGGGTGGCAACGTGTCGGCCTTCACTGGCTACGTCGTGAGCTCCGCACTGAGTGACCCATACTACAGCATTGCTGCTTCGTTGTGTGGACTAGCTGGCCCGCTCCACGGACTGGCGAATCAGGAGTGCCTTGGCTTTATCATGAGCGTCAAGGACAAGTTCAACGGTGTACCATCAGAAGAGCAGATTCGTGAGTATGCTTGGGAGCGTCTCAACGGTGGACAGGTTGTGCCAGGCTATGGACACGCGGTCCTGCGCGTGACCGATCCTCGGTTTACCGCCTTCCATGAGTTTGCTCAGAAGCATAACGTCCAGGACGACAACGTGCAGATCGTGCAGCGCATCTTCAACGTCGTTCCAGGAGTCCTCACCGAGCAGGGCAAGGCCAAGAATCCATGGCCAAACGTAGATGCCTACTCGGGTTCGCTGCTGTATGCCTACGGCATGACGGAGTTCGACTTCTACACGGTGATGTTTGGTGTAAGCCGGGCGATGGGCATTGCGGCACAAATGATCGTGATGCGCATGATGAATTCGTCGATCGTGCGGCCAAAGTCCATCACGATGGACGCGCTGGCAGCGAAGGCAGCTAAGTAACCTCGTACTCTTCCAGCCCTATGAAGAAGGGGCTTCTCATGATCAGCATGTGATCAGAGAAGCCCCTTACTGTTTGCGTTGATTACGGTCGCGCTCGTCGCGAGAAGTCAGTTTTTGGGGTATCTTTGCCCCTTGCGTCAGGCGCGGTTGATACTGTGGACCCTACTGGATTCGAACCAGTGACCTTTACGATGTCAACGTAACGCTCTAACCAACTGAGCTAAGGGTCCTTGGGATTGTTACCCGGGGTTGTTACCCGCGAGAGTTCAAAACTAATCAAAGATTCTGTATTCATTTTCTACGTCGTCGTGACTTACTTGTGAAAGGACAGGAATGATTGTAGGTATCGTTGCCGGACTTGGTGTACTGGCACTCCTCGTAGCGCTGGTGTTTCGCCAGCGTGTGGTGAGCGTAAAGATCGAAGACGGAGCCGCCTCGGCTGAGGAAGTCTCACGTCTGAATGAGATCTCAACAGCAATTGCTGAAGGCGCCATGGCCTTCCTTAAGCGCGAGTATCGCGTTCTGGCCATTTTCATGGCGTTGTTTGCCGTGCTGATCGCTGCCACGGTGCACCACGGCTGGCAAACGGCGTTGGCCTTCCTCGTTGGCGCAGCTACATCCGTAGCGGCAGGATACATCGGTATGCGCATTGCCACCATCGGTAACGTCAGGACAGCTTCTGCGGCTCGGGAGTCGTTGGCAAAGTCGTTTGGCGTTGCCTTCCAATCGGGTGCTGTGATGGGCTTTGGTCTGACGGGTCTTGCCGTGATTGGCCTGGTCCTCGTGTGGCTTGGCATCCCCTACCTGCCCGGCCTGGAGGGAATGTCGATGGAAGCTCACATGGAGATCCTCTCCGGCTTCGGTCTAGGAGGCTCGGCCGTAGCACTGTTTGGTCGCGTAGGCGGGGGCATCTATACCAAGGCCGCTGACGTAGGTGCCGACCTTGTTGGCAAGGTCGAGGCCGGTATTCCTGAGGACGATCCTCGTAACCCAGCCGTTATTGCCGATAACGTGGGCGATAACGTGGGCGACATTGCCGGCATGGGCGCCGACCTGTTCGGCTCCGTAGCAGAATCCACCTGTGCGGCTCTGGTGATTGGTGCTGTTGGCTACGAAGCAACCGGTGGTACGAACATGAACATTCTGCTGTTTCCGATGCTCGTCAACGGCGTTGGCATCGTTGCCTCGCTGCTGGCACTGCCATTCGTGCGTGCCACGGTAGAAGAAAAAGTTGAAGGTGCACTGAAGAACGCCCTGATCATCTCCACCCTGATCATGCTGGTGGCCTTGTATCCAGTAACCAACTGGGCATTTGGCAGCGAGAGCTTCATGGTAGGTACGGTCAGCGTGGACGCCTGGGGCGTGTTTGTCGCGCTGGCAGTTGGCCTTATTGCCGGTCTTGCCATCGGTCTGATCACCGAGTTCTACACGTCGCATCGGTACAAGCCCGTGCGCGAAGTTGCTGATGCCTCCAAGACAGGTTCTGCTACGAACATCATCTATGGTTTGGCTCTAGGGTACAACTCCGCCGTTCTTCCGATGCTGCTCATCGCCATCAGCGTGGTGATTGGCTATACGTTTGCTGGCATGTACGGCATTGCACTCACCGCTATTGGTATGCTGGGTACGATCGCCGTTGGCCTCACGATTGATGCCTACGGCCCAACGTCCGACAATGCTGGTGGTATTGCTGAGATGGCCGAGATGGGCAAGGACATTCGTAAGCGCACGGATGCACTCGATGCTGCTGGCAACACAACGGCAGCCATTGGTAAGGGCTTTGCCATCGGTTCGGCAGCATTGACATCACTGGCCTTGACCAGTGCCTTTTTGACCCGTGCACAGGCTGGTGGAAACACGCTCGCCCTGGAAATCACCGACCCCAACGTTCTGGCCGGTTTGCTGGTTGGTGCTGCACTACCGTTCGCCTTTAGCGCCATGACGATGAAGAGCGTGGGTAAGGCTGCCTTCGCGATGATCGAGGAAGTGCGTCGTCAGTTCCGTACCATTCCTGGCTTGATGGAAGGCAAGGCGAAGGCCGACTATGCCAAGTGTGTCGACATCTCCACCGCAGCTTCGATCCGCGAGATGATTGCTCCGGGTCTGCTGGTGATCCTGTCCCCACTTCTGGTAGGCTTCCTGTTCGGCGTGCAGATGCTGGCGGGTCTTCTCATTGGTGCATTGATCGTTGGAGTGATGCTGGCTGTGTCGATGGCCAACTCCGGTGGTGCATGGGACAATGCCAAGAAGTACATCGAAACCGGCGTTCACGGTGGCAAGGGTTCCGATACTCACAAGGCCGCCGTTGTTGGCGATACCGTTGGTGATCCGTTCAAGGATACATCGGGTCCATCGCTGAACATCCTCATCAAGCTGATGGCCATTATCTCCCTGGTGTTTGCCGGTGCCTTCGCAGCTAACGGTGGCATCTTGCTGGAAATGTGGAAGTAGGCCACACCTCGGGGAACTTCACCGTCTGAAAATCGTTACGTGGGATTCATGCTCTACAGCGTGGGTCCCACTGTTCGTTGTACACTTTTCGAAGATGAATGTCATGCCAGACACAGTCATACCAAGAACAATCATGAACGGAACAGCGTTAGTCGAATCGCTGGCGCCCGCACGTGAACAATTGCTGCACCATCCCGTGTATCAGTCCGTGCGATCGCTGCCGGATCTCCATCGCTTCATGGAGGTGCATGTGTTTGCCGTGTGGGACTTTATGTCGCTGTTGAAGTCCCTGCAGCAGCGGCTTACCTGTACCACACTCCCGTGGCGGCCGATGGGAGATCCGGATGTTCGCGGTCTGATCAACGCCATCGTGATGGGAGAGGAAAGTGATACGCTTCCGGATGGTTCACACCAGAGTCACTTTGAGTTGTACCATCGCGCCATGACACAAGCGGGTGCTAACACGTCAGCTATCGACGCCTTCCTTGCTGCCATCTCGCAAGGAACTCCCTGGCAGGAAGCACTCGCCAATAGCCCGATTCATCCGCACGTTCAGGACTTTGTCACGTACAGCCTCACCATTGCCGAACATGGTACGACCGAGGAGGTTGCCGCCGTATTCACGTTCGGTCGAGAGGATGTGATCCCAGACATGTTTTCTGCAATGGTCACCGACATCCAGCAAGACGCACCGGACCAGGTTGCGGAATTTCGCTACTACCTCGATCGCCACATCGAGCTAGATGGCGACGAGCACGGGCCGATGGCGTTGCGCATGATGGACGTCGTCTGCCGAGACGACGCAGAGGCGTGGAAGCGCGCCCAGGCAGCTGCAGAGCGGGCTTTGGAGTTACGGATGCGCCTGTGGGACGCTGTGCTCGCTCAGTAGTCAACTCCCAGAATCCACCCCTCGACTCGGCAGATCACTTCCAACTCGGAGTCGGTTGGGGGCTTGAAGTATGCGCCCAACTGACCAGACTGGTGCATGTCAAACAACCAGCGCGCAATGCTGTAGGCGTCGTGCTGGTCGGGTGTTCGATCTTCGGCGTCGTATCGGTTGCGGTACAATGTGGGGTAGCACTCTGCCAGGAGTGGTGCTCCGTGCGGAGGAATCCACCCGTCGAACGGCCAGACGTGCAGTGCGGGAATCGCGCATGCCAGTTCCAGTGCCCACGGAATCCCCGTAAACGAAGACTTGGCCACCGAACCCGGCACATCGAAGTGAAAGACGCTCTTCGCTCCGCAACGCTTCTCACATTCTCGGCGCCATAGTGCACTGCCACTCCGTTGGTCGGCTGCTCCCACGACGCCGGTGCGGATCATGTCGATGGTAACACCGGGCAGATGGGCAGGCCAATGATCGCGCAGGTCTGCGGCAAACACACGCCAGCTGGCAGGCATGCCCCACTGTTCGTGGTAGGCGCGAGGAAAACCGAGGCAGTGATCGATACCAACAATCGTCTCGGGTTGTTCGCGGATCGCGGTGGTAAGCCACGTCGCAATAGCAGCCCGCGTCCACTGGGATGTAGGGGGCTCGACCCTACTCGTGGTGCCCGTGTGATCGGTGAGGTACACCTGCAGGCCGCGCAGAGGCGTCCACGCTGTCTGGGCACCGGAGTAGTCGATGCCGACAAACTGCATCACAACTCGTAATAAAGCAGCGACGACACGCGTGTAGCCAGTCCCGTAGCTGCATCAACGTTGGCACGCGAGCCCACAGCCCACTCCAGGCCAAGTCGCATACCGCTGAAGACATCCCAGAAGGTATTCGCCGCCAGCTGCCATCCCCAGCGATACGTGGTAGACGGGTCGTAGGCGCGCGTGTCGTGGGTGAGAGCGCTCAGAGCAACCATGGAACGCATGGCAGCCGTCCATTGATACTCACCAGCAATAAAGCCACTGGCGGTGAATGCCAGCTGCACTTCATCGGATGCAGGGTTGACGTGTACCGTTCGCCCCTTGCCTGCCAAGGTCGGGAAGGCATCAGCAACGCCCTGCCCGAAGGCTGTGTTGACATAGATCCGCGTCTGAGGATCGACATCCACGGCTGCAGAGGCCGAGAGCCCCCAGCCAACCTGCACCTGCAGATCCTGCGCTACTCCATACCGACCAGCAATCAACGGCAGCACCAAGGATGCCTCGACCATTCCCCAGTCCGTTGAGCGCCGTGCACGGATCACCGGATCTGGCAGAACCTGACTGGACTGGATGCCAGTACTATCAAACGAGGTCACCGTATGATCCACGAACTCGGCACCGATCGTCAGCTCTGTATCCTGCAACAGGTCGCGCAGACGATATCGAATTTGCGGAAAGAGATTGGCATTGGCTCCCAGGGGGCCGTTAAGGTCCACCATCATCGGCAGGAGCGTTACGTGCGAGAACAAACTCCATGTTTGCCCAACCAGCACATCCCCAAACTCGGCGTAGGCATGGCGCAGACGGAAGCCATCCGATCCGTTGAAGTCTGTTTCAAGACGGAGGATAATTCTTCCCACTTCCGACTCCCGCATCCCGACAAGTGCCAGACGCGTTTGTCGCAGGTCATCATAGAAGTGAGGATCGAACGCCGCAGCTTCACCAACAGGAATGTCCGCCGTGGTAAAGCTGGATGGTACAGCCATGCGATGCCCGTTGATCACGGCAAGGTTGCGGATCGAGGCCTGCACTTGTAACTGCATCTGACGGTCGCTACTGACAATGGTCAGCCCCCTGCTCCAGTCATGATCGAGCGGTGCATCCTCGCGCAACGCCTCAGGAAGCACTGGCAGCGGCTCGACGCGCAGCGGCAATTCGATGCGACGAGCAGTATCGGGGATACCTTGGCCGTACATTAACGGTGCATTCCACGATGCACAGGAGCAGATCAGAGCGATTGAGAGCAGCGTAATGTGTTTCATACAAGCCACGATATTACGGGATCTTGACGACTTCGCACAGATGCAGCTCGGGAACAATCCAGGAACAATCTCGAAAAGATACACCGTAACTTTGAGGCGTCCCACACACCGACGAGCCGAGGTTGCCGTGAAAACTGAATTCCACGTCGCTTGTGAATCCTGCGGAGCGCGCATGACGTCCGTGTTTGCAACGCTAGAACCCGCGGAGATCACGGAAGTCACAACAACGAAGAGCTGCCACCAGATACACCGCGGTGATGCGGTGTTTTCGGAAGGTCAGTACCCACGGGGCCTTCACTGCATCCATCACGGTCACATCAAACTGGTGCGATATGGTCGTGATGGTCGAGAGCAGATCATCCGCTTTGCCGGAGCCGGAGACACCATTGGCTATGCAGCCATGATCACGGGACAGCCATACACGATCTCGGCCATTGCCGTGGAGTCCTCGGCCGTCTGTTTTGTCCCGAATGAGAACATCCACCGTTACTTGCGGGATAATCCTCAACTCAGTCTGCGTGTATTGCAACTGATGAGTCACGAGCTGCAGGATACCGAGCGTCGTGTAGTTGAGCTTGCACAGAAGTCAGTGCGCGAGCGGGTTGCCGAAGCACTCCTGGTGCTGCGGTCAACGTTTGGTACCGACGACGACGGTGAAACGCTCAACATGCCACTTACCCGCGAAGAAATTGCCGACATTGTCGGTACGGCACCGGAAAGCTTGATCCGAATGCTGAGTGAGTTCAAGGCAGATCACGTGATCGAAACCGTGGGCCGACGGATCAAGGTCAAGAACGTCGAGGCATTGCGTATTGCTGCCGACCTGGAATTCTGACGACAGTCAGAAACCTTACTCATTCTGTGGTACTGTCTCGACGTCGCACGTACTGCACACATTCAGCTGAGGTACAGCATCAATGGTACATCGAGCTCAATAGGAAAGGTGTGAGCATACGAACGATGGTGTCGTAGCGGAAAGCCAAACGATCAGGGTTAGTCCTGTTTCTTTCCGCGATAGAGCAGGGCAAAGGGGATCACGACACAGTAGCCGATCACCAGAACAACAGGGGCAACATCCACCGACAGTGGATTATCCCAGCCCGAACTCATGCCGAGCGAAAGCAACACAAATCCAAGAATAACGATGGCCACTCCTGCACCGACGAGGATGAATTGCTGTCGGGAGAGGGGCATGGTCCACTGCACCTTCGTACGGGACGAAGGTCTTGTGGCAGATCGTGAAGATCGAGACTGTTGTGCCATGGGCGCAAGATACAACGTTGATGAACAATCGCGTGCTAGAAGTGCACGCGAACACCTACAGAGTAGGTGATCATACTCAGGGCAGGTGCACTATTGAAGGGCCAGTTCATCTCTGACGCCCGTAGAGCCTTGAAGCCGGCAGCGATGCCATTTCGCACGAGGAAATGCATCACCGGCATTGCTGCGGGAGCATGCTTCCCAATCTCACGAACAAACCACGCCGCAACCCCATCTGCCGCACCCTCGATGATCGAACTGCCCGCCCAGTACCAGAAGAGGTGTCGCTCGTACACTAGTGCCCACTCAGCAGATGCGGTAATGCTCACGGGCTCGGCTACACGGACATTGATGGCTGCCGATGACGCTTCACCGAACCGGAGTCCGTCAGCGAAGCGCGGCAGTTGATCTGCGCTGGGTTGTATGGCAAACCAGCTCAAGGGAGACGAACCAACGGACAGGTACACACCTGCTTTCGTGTTGTCACCGAAGGTGTATCCATACGACGTTGCATCGGTGAAACCGAAACGCCATCCTGATACGGTTCCTTCACTCGTCCCGAGATCCCCCGCAATGGCATGGCGGACGTAGAGGCCATTCGACTGGCTCCGCGCAACCGAGGTACCATCGAGGAGTTTTGTGGATTCGAACCCAAACTCTGCGCCAACGACCATACTCCCTGCAAGTGATGGTCCCTGATCTAGAGACCATGAGCTCAAGCCCCCTTGAATCTCGGTAAAGGGCGTGCGCTCCGTGAACACGCTATCCCATTGCATAGCAAACGGCTTTCGTGTGCGCACGGAATCCTGGGCCGTAGCCATTACGGCATGCATCAGCATGAGACACGAAACAACGAGGGTAAGCACAGCCTTCATAGGTCTGATTTCTAATCTTCTGAAGAATCCGAGGGACGGTTACGGCGACTACGCATCTTCCGCTCGGATGGTTTCGTTGGATCAAGATTCTCTTTGTACAGGAACATGTCCGAGGTATACACCTTGGACCGACCTGGGGCCTTTGACTGTTGCTTCTTGGCTAGGCCCAAACCTCGTCCCTTGCGGGCAGACAAAGAGGGTGGACCATTCCGACGCTGCTGTCCATCACGGCGTGGTGGGCGTCCATCGTCGCGGCGTGGTGGGCGTCCACCCTCGCGAGACTGCTGGCCCTCACGACGTGGTGGGCGGCCATCCTCACGACGTGGTGGGCGACCGTCCTCACGGCGTGGTGGGCGACCGTCGTCACGACGCTGCGGACGACCACCCTCGCGAAACTGCTGACCCTCACGACGTGGTGGGCGACCGTCGTCGCGACGCTGCGGACGACCAC
>JAURGP010000013.1:0-10902 GCA_030833725.1 Candidatus Kapaibacterium sp.
GATAAGTGCTGAAAGCATCTCAAGCACGAAACCCACTCCAAGATGAGACATCCCAATTAGTAAGGACCCGAAGAGATGATTCGGTTGATAGGCCCAAGGTGGACGCGTGGTAACACGTGGAGCTAACGGGTACTAATAGTCCGAGGACTTGCCACAAGTTTTATTTTCAAAGTCGTTTCCAATGGATCGATACCATTGATATTCAGTCAACGACTCTTCTCTTCTTGGCTGCAGCATCTACTACGCGCAGCAGCTGATCTAACTTCGAACACAACCTCTTGGTGACAATAACGCGGGGGTCACACCTCTTCCCATTCCGAACAGAGTCGTTAAGCCCCGTCGTGCCGATGGTACTGCATCTGAACTGGTGTGGCAGAGTAGGTAGTCGCCAGGTCCTCTTTAGCTAAGCCCCTTGTACTTTTGTACTTGGGGCTTCGCTGTTTGTATCACCGGTACGGTTGACATGCTCAGATGTAGCATCATCGTCGGTCTAGGATGTCTTTTATGGCAGCCCTGCCTTCACGGTCAAGATACCGTGCAGGTAAAGACTGTGCGCGTGACGGCCACAGCCGCACAGCCAGACGCTGTTGGTGCTGCCGTTACCGTCTTGGATTCCACCACACTCCAGCGTCTCCGTCCCATGCAGGTCAGTGATGTCATGACCATGATCCCCGGACTCTTCGTGAAAGACTACGGCGGTCTTGGAGGGATGAAGTCAGTTTCGTTACGTGGTGGTTCGGCGTCTCAAACGTTGATCATGGTGGACGATCTCGTGTGGAATTCCACACAGAGTGGCATGATCGATCTGTCCACGATTCCTACTGCCTTTCTACGCTCGGTTACCGTGGAGCGTGGTCCACTATCCGCCATCTACGGAGCCCATGCCATGACCGGTGCGGTGCGACTCTCCCTTGGAGTACCCAACCAGCCCGCTCACGTCATGCTGGAAGGGGGCTCGTTTGAGACGTGGCGTATCTCTGCGGCTTCGTCGCTACATACGTCCGGAGCGCACGTTGGCGTCGGTGTTGATGTATATGGAACCGATGGCTCATTCTCGTACCCGGTACGAATCGCTGAAGACGATGCAGATGTAGACCTACTTCGAGAAAATGCCGATGTTCGATCATGGTCCGGCCTGGCGAGAGTGGAAGTGACGTCGGGTATTGCCGCTGGATGGAACATCACGGCTTTGGGACGCCAGGGAAGACGCGGCGTTCCGGGAGCCGTGGTCTCCGGTAGGGCAACCACCCAGCCACGCGCTCGCATGGATGATACCGAGGGAGCTGTGATCGCTCAATCACCCCAGCTGCAGATTGGTCCGGTTGTAGCCACGGCCGTCGTAGGTGGTCGCTACCTCGATCAACACTACGCCGATCCGGATGCCTCGTTTGCCGGTCCCGGTGGCATAGATGCCCGGTTCCTGTTACGGGATGGCACCGCTACCGTTCAAGCTCGCTACGATCATACCATGTGGACCCATCATCTCCGTGTAGAGGCCGGTGCTACGGATCTGCGTGGAACGTCCCTGCAGCCGAGTGTCGGGGGACGCGTGGAGCGCCGCCGCGTGGCGGTGTCCTACACGGCACACGTCACGCCGGAGGATGCACTGTCGGTGCAGGGGACGATCCGTGGAGATGTGTATAGCGACGCCGGCACCGCCATGACGGCAACGGTCGGTAGTACGTGGCGTGTTGCCGAGACCCTCTCACTCCGCAGCTCGATCGGCACGGCATTTCGTCCGCCATCCTTCAACGAGCTGTACTTTCTCAATTATGGAACAGCGAATCTCCAGCCCGAGCGCAGTGCGACCGTGAGTGCGGGAGCAACCGGTAGCTTGTGGCACGTGCTGCGGTGGGAGGCCGACGTCTACGCGACGCACTATTCTACGTTGATCGTAGCTGTACCCCTGAGTCCGGTGGTCACGTCGGCGCAGAATGTAGCGGGAGCCGAAGCACGAGGCATCGAACTCTCCGTAACGGCACAACCATGGACGCCTCTACAGGTACGCTGGGCCTATACGCTCCAGTCGATGCTGGATCGCACTGGTCGGACCGGACTCGACGGCACTGCAATACCCTACGTCCCCTCAGAACTGATCAGTGCTGGTGCTGCGATCTCATGGCAGGACCTCCATGGTGGAGCTGACTGGACCTACACCAGTTTTAGGTATGCACAAGGTGGTGCCGAACCGACCAGTCTGCTCCAACCGTTTCATGTGCTATCGCTCTACGTAGGGCACCGCATTCACGGAGCGTCCCTTCACGGCACCGTGCAGCTTCGCCTCGACAACGCTCTGGATGCACAGTATCAGGTGGTACGGGGCTTCCCGATGCCTGGTAGGGTTATTAGACTGTCGCTGGAGGTAGGGGTGTGAGAACCATTGCCGCGATGATGATCCTGGCGGTTGCCGTATCGATGCTCGAGGCGCAGACGATCGACACCGTTGTGGTGCTTGTGCCGGGTCGCGGGCAGAACATCGGTCAGAGTCCGGCGTTCTTCCCAGCCAACATCTTTGGAGTGCCGGACGCCCGGGCGAGCGAATCGCAGCCTACGACCGACCCTCGAGAGGTGTGCTCGCTCGGCTTGGGTGGCAGCATCACTGTGGGCTTTACACAGCATGTCATCGTAGACCGTCCAGGACCCGACTTCGTTGTGTTCGAGAACGCCTTCACGTATGGCAACGGTAGAACGTTCGCCGAGCCGGCACGAGTGGAGGTGAGCTCCGACGGTACCACGTGGACGCCCTTTCCGTTTGACTCACTCACGCTGAAGGGCTGTGCGGGCATCACCCCCACGAGTGGGGAAGCCCCGTACGACCCAGCACGATCCGGTGGCGATGCGTTTGATCTATCCTCGATTGGTGCCGATAGCATCCGATACATCCGCCTGACAGACGTCACCGACATCATCCTGACAAACAGCAAGCATCCGTACTACGACCCCTCGTTGTCGGGATTCGATCTGGATGCTATCACCACACCGCATGGCGTGCGGGAGGCACGACAGCCGGCGTTGACCGTGCTGCCTCGCTCGAACACGGTGGAGATCGCCGTGTCGCGTGGTATCGGACTGTTTGAGGTGTTCGACGTCGGCGGTAGGTTGTTGCGCTCGGAGCACCTTCCGGCGGGAGTGCATCTGCGTGCGCTGGACGAAGAGGTGCCCTCGTGTCGTCTGGTGCGCCTGCAGGCTGATGGGGTGACACGCACGGCGAAGGTGCTGCGATGAGAGGAATCGCACACGTCGTAGTATTGGCGATCGCTCTCATTGGAGGATGCATTCCCACTCCCACCGTGCCGGACAACTCGTTGACACTGATGGTTCCTGGTGGTGTCTTCGTGCTCTGCGAGGGATTGTGGCAACAGGACAACGCCTCACTGAGCTACATCAACCCCATGGGTGCTGTGCAGCGTAGCGTGGTCACCAGCCTTGGCGACACACCCACCGACATCGTCCAGATGGGCGACACGCTGATCGTGTGCAGCAACACCACGCGTGAACTGATGCAGATTGATCGACCGACCGGTACCGTTCTCCGACGCGTGCGTATTGGAAACCACGAACAACCCTATCGCATGGCGATACACGGACGACAACTCTACGTGACCTGCCTGAATGCCGATGCCGTCATCGAGTTTGATGCTGGCACCCTGGAGCGGAACACGCAGAACGTGCCCGTTGGACCAGCTCCGGAGGGCGTTGGGGTAACACCTACGAAGGTATATGTTGCCGTGAGTGGTTTGGGGGATCTCCGTAAAAACGAATCCGGCGCAGGTACGCTCAAGATCCTGCGGCGCAGCGATCTGACAGAGGTCGCAACGATCCCCGACCTACCCAATGCCGCAGCCGTAGATGTAGATGCCCAGCGACAGCGCATCTGGGTAACGTATCGCCAGGCACCCTCGGATACAGCCAAGGGTGGTGTGGTGGTGATTCATGGCCGTGGTGATACCATTATGCACCGATTCACGCTGCGTACGCCCACCGACCTCACGATCGATCCTGCTACGGGAGATGCCTATGTCCTGTGCAACGATGGCATCGTACGCTGCTCCGATGATGGAACGATGCAACAGGTAGTTCCGCGAACTGGCCTGGACGTATGGTACAGCGTCTGGTTGCGACCGTCAACAGGGGAGTTGTACGTTGGGAATGCGCGACAGTACGTCACCGATGGTGAGGTGTTGGTGTACTCGTTGAATGGCGATCTGCTTCGGCGCAGTCCCGTCGGCTTGAACCCATCGGCATTTGCAGAGTAGTGCTACTTCTGCACAGCAAAGCCGGCCGCGCGCACGATGTCCTTGGCGCGCTCCACATGGTTGCCTTGCAGTTCGATGGCGTTGTCAGTAACCTGGCCACCGGTGCCGAGTGTCTTTTTGCACGTTGCGAGGATGTCGTGCAGCTCCTTGGGATGCGAGTTGAAACCCCAGATGATGGTCACATCCTTGCCGCGTCGCTTCTCCGTGCGCACACGAACAACGACAACCTTGCCATCGTAGCCAAGTTTCTTGGTTGGCTTGGTGGGTTCGGGCGTGGGCATACCCGTAAGAGCGGCTAAATCCTCAAGTCCTGGCATGGTGCAAGATACAGCGCAGGTCATAGATTTGCCGTGTGAGGTCTGGACTGATCAAGGTAGCTGGGGGCATCGCCACCGTACTCTATGCCGTCGCCGTCATCCTGCACATGCTTGTGTTTCGGGATCGCGACGTCTTCTACCGGTATGCTCGCGCGTGGTCGCGGTTGTTGCTTCGCTTGGGACCCATTCACCTGTCGGTAACCGGCCTTGAGCATCTTCAGCCGGGTCAGCGCTACGTGTATGCCGTCAACCATGTCACGATGCTCGATATTCCCATCGTGCTGGCTGCTGTGCCAGACAACATCCGCATCATGTATAAGCAGGAGCTGGAAAACGTACCGGTGTTCGGCTGGGCGCTGAAACTGTCTCCGTTTATCGCGCTGAATCGCGAGCGGACACGCTCGGCAGCAGATGCCGTTGCCAGTACGGTCCACACGATGAGCTCTGGAACATCGGTCCTAGTGTTCCCAGAGGGCCAGCGCAGTTACGATGGTACCTTGGGGACCTTTCGCCGTGGCGCCGTGATGTTGGCTGTTCGCAGCCATACACCAGTGGTTCCAGTCACGCTTCGCCACGCCGAGACCATTATGCATGGATCACGTATTGTAGGGGGCTCTGTCGATGTGGTTATTCATCCGGCCATGAGTGTGGACCACGTGCGCACCACGGCAGACGAGAAAGCGTTCACCGAGCAGATCCGCCAGATTGTGGCCTCGTCATTATAGTGTTCCCTAGGTAGTTTTGCACCATGAACACCACCGAAGTCAAGCGCATCGCAGAACTGGCACGCCTGGAATTCACCGATGAACAGATCGAGTCGTTCACCCGTGATTTCGAGAAGATCGTCCAGTACATCAGCGTCATCGAGCAGACGGATATGACGGGCGTCGAGCCCATGGCCTCTGTGAGCGATCAGCCGGTGATCCCTCGCACTGATGTTGCTGGAGAGAGCCTCCCCACGGCCGACGCCCTGAGCAATGCTCCCAAAAAGAACGAAGCCTTTTTCAAGGTACCCAAGGTTCTGGGCTGATGTCAGATGCCGTTCTTGCGGTGATTCCTGCCCGGTACGCTTCTACGCGCTTACCGGGGAAGCCCCTTGTCGATCTCGCCGGAAAGCCCATGATTCAGTGGGTGTGGCAGGCTGTGGCTGCTTCTACCAAGGTGCACCGTGTGGTGGTGGCTACCGACGACGAACGTATCGCCACGGTGGTAGGGGGCTTTGGCGGTGAGGTGGTGATGACGGATCCGGAGTTGCCGAGTGGCACCGATCGCTGTGCGGCGGCTGCACGGTCGATCGGTTGGGAAAGCGCCGGCTACGTGCTCAACATTCAAGGCGACGAGCCGCTGCTACCAACGTCGCTTGTCGATGACCTCGTAGATGCTGTCGTGATCGGCGGAGCTGATGTTGTAACGCCGATCTGTCGCCTGACGAACCCGGCTGACCTTGCCGAACCATCGATCGTTACGGTGGCACTGAATAATCGTGGCGAAGCGATGTACTTCTCCCGATCACCGATTCCCCACTACCGTGGTGTAGAGATGGCCCTCTGGCCAGAGCACCACCAGTACTGGAAGCACATTGGTCTGTATGGCTATACGGCCGATGCGCTGCAGCGCCATGTGGCGCTGCAGCAACATCCGCTGGAACTGGCTGAATCTCTCGAGCAGCTACGACTGCTTGCCGACGGTGCTCGCATCCGGTGCATTGTTACCGAAGCCGAGCTGGTAGCGGTAGACACTCCGGCTGATGCCGAGCGAGTGTACACGCTGCTCGCCGGGTTATAGGCGAACCTGTACGCCAAGGTGTGGCGTCAGCAGACCGATCGCGATCACAGACGGATCAAGGTTCAACGTAACTAGCGACACACCACCATAGACTGCAAAGTCTTCGCTGATCCATTTCTGTACTGATCCTCGCACCTGCACTGCAGTTCTACTCACATCACCAAACGTAAGGTAGAGCTGGGCCTCCGCGACTGCTTGTAGATCCGCAATTCCAATTGGCGTGAGGAAACGGACCTGAGGACTGAGATAGATCACAGTGGCATCTCCAACCTGAACACCAACACCGCTACCGATCTGCAGGTTTTCGTTGAGTTGGTACAGAGCAACGGCACCAATGGCCTGACCTGTCTCCAAACCGACAACAAGACCCTCCTGCTTCTTCGACTGAGCCGACACGTCCATGACGGCTACCATCAACACCGACAGCAGAACAAGAGCTATTGAACCACGCATACGATCCTCATCAGAGAAAGTGAGTGAAAGTGAGTGAACGTGAGTAGCACCACGATTCCTATCCGTCAAATATACTCGTCCAAGGTCCCTGTACAGTACGAGGTGGCGACTACGATCACTGATTTGTTTGTGTAGTTTCGTTACTCTGATGTTCCGCACTCAAGATTCCGCTCATCTGGCTTCTGTAGGCATGTCGCACACCATTACCGTCGTACCGTATACCGCCGATCAGAAGGCAACGTGGGATGCGTTTGTGCAGCAGAGCAACAACGGCACCATGTTCCACGAGCAGCGGTTTCTGGACTACCATCCCGACGGCAAATGGAACTTTCACCACCTGATGTTCTACGAAGGGAGCCGGTTGGTTGCCGTACTTCCTGGTGGGGTGAAGGCCGATGGGTCCTTCTGGTCGCCAGTGGGGGCATCGTATGGGTCGATCGTAACAGGAGACATCTCCTTTGAGAAGTCGCTGCGGATCGTTGACGCGTTCCTGGAGTACGGTCAACGTCAGGGTTGGCGTGATGCCTATTTGATTCCGGCACCCATCATCTACACGCGCAACTACAGTCAGCACCACGAATATGCCTTGCTCTACCGCAAGGCCGACTTTGAGCTGCACTACATCTCGCATGCTATCGACCTAAAGCGTGGAGCACAGTTCCTCGACCACTTCGATCAGACAGCCCGGAAGACCGTTCGAAAGATTCTCCGCGAAGGTGAAATCACCATCCGTGAGAGCGACGATTACGAAACCTTCCATCGCATTCTCGTCGAGAATAAGAAGCGCCACGACACCACACCCACGCACACGCTAGAGGATCTGCTCCGACTGCGCGAGTTGATGCCGGAACTGCTCCGACTGAACATGGTCTATGCCGGCGAGACGCCCATTGCCGGCTCACTTCTGTTCCTGCCCAATCCTAAGGTGGTCCTGTGCTTCTACAACATGCTGTTGTACGAGTACGAGCACTTGAAGCCCGTGTACCTCATCATGTACGAAACGGTGCGCTGGGCCATCGAGCACGGTTATGAATGGGTGGACATCGGCGTAAGCCAGGATACCAAGGCCGACGATCCCATGACTCCATCGCTGGGCTTGATTGGATTCAAGGAGCGCTTTGATGCTCGCGGTATCCTGCGCAGCACCTATCACGTTCGGTGGTAGGGGGCTTACCGCATGCACCACCTCGATTGTGACGTTCTGCTGATTGCACTGGCTCGGATCGAGCAGGATGCGCGTACGCTGAATCTTGCACGAGCGCTGGCAGAAGCCGGCATGCAGGTGGTGGTGATCGCCGCTGCCAGCAGTGCCGCACGGGACGCGTCGTTTCGCGTGATTCCCTGGGACGACCCTGGTGGTTCCGCACTCCAGCGGTGGAGGAGTCTGTCGCGTTTCGTGCGTACACAGCGCATCCGTCCGCGAGTGGTTGGTGCCATGGACTTTTTTGCGCTGGTTCAGGCCAGAGCGATGGCACGGCGGTGCGATGTACCGTTGTTCTACGATATGCGCGAATTCACCTTTGCCTTAGGCCCCCTCCAGGGACGAGGCTGGAAACAGCGTGTGATCTCTGCGATCGAACGGTGGGCGCTGCGTGATGTGGATCGCGTGATCGTTTCAGGGCCCCTGGATGCCAAGGTGGTACACGAGCGCTACCAGCTTCCCGAGCTACCGACCGTAGTGATGAACACGCCACCGTATCAACCACGGGTTCCGTCTACGATCCTACGTGATCGGTTCTCTATTCCGGCCGATCACGCCGTGGTGATCTACCAGGGGGTGGTGCATCATGGACGCGGCATCGAACCATTTCTGCGAGCCCTGCCGCTGATGCCCGACGTCCACCTCTGCGTCGTTGGCGATGGTCCCGCACGCGACGAGCTACGCACACGGGCGATGACGTCCCTCACATCGCCAGCGGCCGCACGCGTGCATTGGATGGACAGCGTACCCTACGACCAGCTGCATCCCATTACCTGCAGCGCTACGATTGGTCTGTGTACCATCGAGCCAGTGTCCATGAGCTACGAGTATGCCTTGCCCAATAAGTTGTTTGAGTACATGATGGCGGAGATTCCCTCCATCGTGACCGATCTGCCGGCCTTGCGCGCCCAGTTGGCCGAGATTCCCGCTGGTATTCTGGTGGGAAGGGGGCAGGAGGCCACCGAACTTGCCGATGCCGTGCGACGACTCCGGCAGCCGGCCACAGCCGCGGCGATGGCAGAGCAGGCCCGTCGCGTTCGATCTATCTCGTACGACCAACAGGCCCGTCGCGTCGTAGACCTTGTACGAGATCTCCTCCGATGATGTACCTCCTCCTGCTCCTCCAGCAGCTGATTGCTAGCTCTACACACCTGATTGCCAAGAGTGCTACCGGTGCTCTGCACCCCACGCTCGTCGTGTTGGTCCGAGGCCTGTTCACAGCATCGGCATTTGGTGCGTGGTGGTACGTGCGGCGCAGTTCCATGAAGCCGGTGCGACGTGCGGATCTACCGTTAATCCTGTTGCTGGGGTTGGTGAACATTCCGATCAATCAGCTGCTCTTCATCTGGGGCGTGAAGTACACCACAGCCCCGAATGCAGCGCTGGCCTATGCCCTTACGCCGGTGTTCGTCGTCGTCATTTTGGCGCTGCGCGGCCAGAGTACGAATCGGTGGCGCTGGCTTGGTGTAGGAATCGCCCTTCTCGGTGCAGCGATTGTGCTCTCCGAGCGGGGATTGAGCTTTGCTCCGGAGTACATGCTGGGAAACGTGATGGTGCTGCTCGCCAGCGCATCATGGGCCCTGTATACGGTGATGGGGAAGCCACTCATTGCCACGTACGGATCGGTTCAGGCTTCTGCACTCTCGTTCTTTTCGGGTGTGGCGTTGTACGCGGTGGTATGGATGCTGCTGCCCATCCCTACAGACATCGGTCCCTTGGTCACCGGCCCGGAAGTTGGTCGGCTATGGTTTCAGTTGTTTTACCTTGGCGTGATCACCTCAGCGATAGGATACGGATTGTGGTACTATGCCCTCACAAAACTTGAAACCAGCAGTGTTGCTGTTTTCAATAATTTACAGCCGGTGCTTACCACACTGCTGGCCTTCCTCGTGTTTGGTACGGAGCCTACGCTCACCTTTGTGATTGGAGGCGCTGTAGCCCTTGCCGGAGTGGTGGTAACGCAACGGGTGTAGTTCCAACATCATCGACTCACACTCATTGAATTCTGTGGAGGGCCGTATGCGAATTCGTCGAGAACATTCCCTTGGAGTGGTTGTTGACATCCAGGAGCGACTATTCCCACACATTCATGAGCATGATGCCCTGGCGCAGCGCTGCGCAATGCTGATCCAAGGACTCCAGATCCTGGACGTTCCCCTCATCGTTACGCAGCAGTATACCAAAGGATTGGGGCCTACGATTCCGTTGATTGCCGAGGCACTGGGTACCTACACTCCGCTCGAGAAACTCAGCTTTTCGATCGTGGGAAACCCTGATGTCGAGGCGAGGATCTTGAGTGCACATGGTCACCACGTGATTGTGTTCGGCATCGAAACACACGTGTGCGTCCTGCAGAGCGTTCTGGACATCCTGGCTCAGGGTCGGCAGGCCATCGTGGTAGAAGATTGCGTGTCGTCTCGCCGGCCTCACGACAAGCGCGTAGCCATCGAGCGTATGCGAAGTGCTGGAGCAGTGATCACCACGGCGGAATCCCTGCTGTTTGAACTGCTGGAAGAAGCCGGTACGGATACGTTCAAACAGATCTCCGCACTCGTGAAGTGATACCGCTATGCCTCACCACATCGATTCGGTACTGACGGAGCATCGCACGTTCCCACCTTCAACTCAAGCACAGCACGGTGCCCATGTGAGTGGTGCTGCGGCGCTACGAAAGCTCCAACGCAAGGCTGCAGCTGATCCAGCGTCGTTCTGGGCAGAGCAAGCTGCCCAGTTGCACTGGCAAGCCCCTTGGAAGACGGTCTTGGAATGGAAGTATCCGCAAGCGACGTGGTTCAAGGGTGGACGGCTCAACGTGGCCGAGAACTGTCTGGATCGCCATCTGGACTCATCCCGTGCCAACAAGGCAGCTCTCATCTGGGAGGGCGAGCCC
>JAURGP010000013.1:10912-43746 GCA_030833725.1 Candidatus Kapaibacterium sp.
GACATGCGCACATTGACGTATCGCCAGCTTCATCGGGAGGTCTGCAAGGCAGCGAATATGCTTCTCGACCTCGGTGTGAAGCGTGGTGATGTCGTGGGGATCTACATGGGGATGGTGCCAGAGGCCGTCATCGCCATGTTGGCCTGTGCGCGGATCGGTGCTACACATAACGTGGTGTTTGGAGGCTTTTCTGCCGATGCCGTGGCCGAACGGATGAACGATTCGGGTGCTGTGGTGCTGATCACGCAGGATGGGGCTTGGCGGCGCGGAGCCATCGTAGAGTTGAAACAGGCTGCTGATGCAGCCGTAAAGAGGTGTCCCAAGATCCGGCACATGGTGGTGGTAAAGCGCACAGCACAGGCCGTGAAGATGAAGTCTGGACGCGACCACTGGTGGCATGAGCTGCTCTCGGCGGCCGCGAGCACGCACCGCGCTAAAGGCTTTGGCTCCGAACATCCGTTGTTCATTCTCTACACCAGTGGGTCGACCGGTAAACCCAAGGGTATTCTGCACACAACGGGTGGCTACCTCACCCAGGTTGCCTGGACAGCGAAGCACGTCTTCGACCTCCGCGACACGGATGTGTACTTCTGCACAGCCGATATCGGATGGATCACCGGCCACTCCTACATTGTGTATGGTCCTTTGGCCAACGGTGCCACCGTGCTGATGTATGAAGGCGCACCAATGCATCCCGAACCTGACCGACTCTGGACGATGGTGGAGCGGCACGGAGCAACGATCTTCTACACTGCGCCAACGGCTATTCGGGCCTTCATGAAGAGTGGAGAGCAGTGGCCAGCACGACACGACCTTTCGAGTCTGCGCCTTCTTGGTACGGTTGGAGAACCCATCAACCCCGAGGCGTGGATGTGGTATCAGGCCGTGATTGGAGGGGGTCGTTGTCCGGTGGTGGATACCTGGTGGCAAACCGAGACAGGAGCCATCATGGTAGCACCCTTGCCGGGTGCAACAACCACGCTCCCGGGTACAGCCACCCAACCCCTTCCCGGCATCATCGTCGACGTTGTGCGCAAGGATGGAACATCCTGTGCCCCAAATGAAGGGGGCTTGCTTGTGGTACAACATCCGTGGCCATCGATGCTGCGCACGGTGTTTGGTGACCCTGCCCGCTATCGATCCACGTACTGGAGTGATTTTCCCAAGCGAGGATCCCATCCCGGCTGGTACTTCACGGGCGATGGAGCGCGAAAGGACAAGCAGGGAAACATCTGGATTATGGGACGTGTGGACGACGTGGTGAATGTGAGTGGCCATCGACTGGGTACAGCTGAAGTGGAGAGTGCCCTTGTGAGCCATCGCTCGGTTGCTGAGGCAGCCGTTGTTGCTCGTCCCGACGAGATCAAGGGACAGGCTCTGGTGGCTTTCGTCACACTAAAACAGGGAGCTTCGCGATCCAACCTGCCGCGGCTGGCCGAGGAGCTGCGTGCACACGTAGGAACGGAGATCGGTCACATTGCCAAACCAGATGCTGTTCGCTTCGCTGAGGCATTACCCAAAACCCGCAGCGGTAAAATCATGCGACGTCTGTTACGCGAGCTGGTTTCGGGTGCGAACGTCACAGGTGATACCACAACGCTAGAAGACATGTCGGTCCTGGAACAGCTGAGAGACGAAGACTAGCATTCTGATCCATCCATCGAGGGAGTGCGAGAATGAACAACGCAGTCATTATGGCAGGAGGCTTCGGCACACGACTTCGGCCCCTTACCATGTCGATTCCCAAGCCGATGGTGCCGTTGGCGAACCGGCCGATGATGGGCCATATCGTGAACCTGCTCAAGCAGCATGGCATCACAAAGATGGTGTCGGTGTTGTACTTCCAGCCGGAGGAGATCACATCGTACTTCGGTGATGGCTCGGCACACGGCGTACAGATGGACTACGTTACTGCAGAAGCCGACTATGGCACTGCTGGAAGCGTCAAAAATGCGCAGCACAAGCTGGGTGAGCCCTTCATCATTATCTCCGGTGATGTGCTAACGGACTTCGACATTACCGCTGCCATTGACTTCCACCGGAAGAAGGGCGCCATGGCCACCATCGTCCTCACGAGGGTGCCACAGCCGCTACAATACGGTATTGTGATGACCACCGACGACGGTCGTATCAGTCGGTTCCTCGAGAAGCCGTCTTGGGGCGAGGTGTTCAGCGACACCATCAACACGGGCATCTACATTCTTGAGCCCGAAGTCCTGGATCTCATCCCGGAAAAAACGGAGTTTGATTTCAGTCAGAACCTGTTTCCTACGATGTTGGAGAAGGGGCTTCCGCTCTACGGCTACATTGCCAATGGCTACTGGAAGGATATCGGCAATCTGCAGGAGTATCAGCAGGCCCACTACGATGTGCTGGCCGGCAAGGTCCACGTGAGTATTCCGGGAACACGCTGCGACTCTTCTGTTTGCGGAGAAGGTCTATCGCTCGATCCGTCGGCTCATCTGGAGGGCCTAGTGGTCATTGGTCAGAACGTCACCATCGGCCCCAATGTCCGCTTGAACAACTGTGTCCTCGGTGATAATGTCGTGGTCGAGACGGGCACGTCCATGACCGGGACGGTGCTCTGGAGCGGCGTGCATGTAGGAGCGTTTACGGACATTGCCAACACAGTTGTCTGTAGCCGAACCACGATCGGGAACCACGTTGCCATCCTCGACAACGTGATCATTGCCGAGGACTGCGTGATTGAAGACAACGCACGGTTACTTTCGAATATCAAGCTTTGGCCACGGAAAGTGGTAGAAGCCGAAGCGGTGCTTGCGCGCAGTCTGGTGATGGAGGAGCGTTGGGCAAAGGAGCTGTTCACGGATGCGCGGATTTCCGGGAAGAGTAACGTGGACATGAATCCGGAGTTCGCCGCAAAGTTGGGTGCAGCGTTAGGGACGATGCTCGGTGCTGGGACGCTTGTTGTTGCGAGTAGGGACGAGGATGCGGTCTCTCGCATGGTGAAGCGCTCGATGACGGCCGGCCTGATGAGTGCGGGCGTAAGTGCGGTAGACCTCCAATCGACGTCGATTCCCCAAACGCGCCAGGAGATGAAGTCCGGCCGTTTTGTAGCCGGCTTTCATGTTCGCAAATCACCCAAGAACGAGGGCCAAACGGATATCATCCTCTTCGGCAAGGATGGCCGAGATCTGTCACTGGCATCGGCGAAGAAGATCGAGCGGTTTTTCTACGGTGAAGACATCCGGCGCGTACCGCATCAGCAGTTAGGCCGCCTCTCGTTCTCCGAACATAGTATCAGCAACTACGTCGAGCGGGTGCTGGCGCATCTGGATGTGGACGTGATTCGGGCAAAGCGGTATGCGCTCCTCGTAGACTACTCTCACGGCTTGGCCGCTCCGGTGTTTCCGCAGATCTTAGGGGAGCTGGACTGCAGGGTACTTGCCATGAATAGCTACGTGGATGCAGCCCACTTCGCCGATCCCATGCAGGAGGTCCTGCAACAGTCAGCAACCATCATGCAGTCACTCGGCTACCAGATTGGGTTCAAGATTGATCCCGGTGCGGAAAAGATTGGAATGGTCGACGAACGCGGGATCTGGTTCACCGGCCTGCGGCTCCTGACGATTGTAACAAAGCTCTTCCTGGAAACCCATCGCCACCTCGAGCCCTATACCATTGCTGTGCCGGTGCAAGCCACGCAGGAGATTGATCTGATTGCAGCCGAGCATAACGTGCGCATTCTGCGCATCCGGAGTTCGCATGCGGCCATGATGGAGGCCACGCGCGACACCTCGGTACTCTTCGCCGGCGGGACACGAGGAAACTTCATCTTTCCGGAGTTCCTGTCGGCCAGTGACGGTATGTACAGTGCCTGCTACATCATGTACCTGCTGGCCGTCAGCGGACGAACGCTTCGCGATCTGGATCAGGAGCTTCCCCGGCGCTATCAAGCCACCACCGCCGTTCCATGTAAGTGGGAAACAAAGGGAACGGTGATGCGACATGCCATGGCCTACTCCGAGGGGATGGAGCGCGTGCTTATCGATGGTGTGCAACTGTTGGAAGGAACTTCCTCGGTACTTTTGTTGCCTGATCGGGAGCATGCTCTCTTTTCGGTAACCGCCGAGGCGAACTCGGCAGCAGAGGCGGAAGAGCTTCGCGATCGCTATGCCGCCCTGGTTGTTCAGTGGCAGAACTCGAAAGCAGCATCATGGACTTAAAAGTAACGGACATCCTTACACCGGGAGCCATTCAGCTTGATCTTGTCGCTACAGACAAGACCGACGTCCTCACCCAGCTTGTAGATCTTGTGGTTGGTACCGGTAAGGTATCAGATCGCGATGCTCTGTTGAAGGTGATTCTCGATCGGGAGCGATTGATGTCCACCGGCATCGGCTACGGTGTGGCCCTTCCACACGGGAAGAGCAGCGTGGTGCACA
Source organism: Candidatus Kapaibacterium sp. (assembly GCA_030833725.1). GTDB lineage: Bacteria > Bacteroidota > Ignavibacteria > Kapaibacteriales > Kapaibacteriaceae > OLB6. The sequence continues at coordinate 15,319 of JAURGP010000013.1, forward strand.
CATCGCTTGCGGCGTTGGCCGTGTTGCGCACGCCGATCGACTTTGATGCCCTCGACGATAAGCCAGTGAACATTGTGCTGCTCCTCGTTGGTACTGAGGAGGCCGTTGGTGCGCACCTGCGGTTGCTCAGCCGTATCTCGCGAATGGTGGGATCCGACCAGTTTCGCTCGGATCTGGTAGGTGCCCGCACGGTGGAAGAGGTGCTGGATCTGTTTGCGACCTATGAAGAAGAACGGGCCTCGTGATGATGAAGGCAGTGCGTGGAATGCGCGATGTGTTCGGGGAAGAGATGGCTACATGGCAACGCGTGGAGCAGATCTTCCGGACCGTCTCAGCGGCCTTTGGGTATCATGAGTTCCGCACGCCGATGCTGGAGCATACAGAGCTGTTCGCGCGAGGTGTTGGCGAGGGATCCGACATCGTTGGGAAGGAAATGTACACGTTCTTGGATCGTGGAGGCGACTCCGTCACCATGCGTCCGGAAATGACGGCACCAATCGTGCGTGCGGCCATTGAACACAACATCCTGCGTCACCAGCCGACATCGCGTCTGTGGTACTACGGTCCACTCTTCCGGTATGAGCGTCCACAGAAGGGTCGGTATCGTCAGTTCCACCAGTTTGGGGCCGAGTTGCTGGGCTCTCCGCATCCGGAAGCCGATGCAGAGATTATCATGCTGGCCTACGAAACGCTTAGGGCCGTTGGAGCGAAGCTGATCGAGGGCGTCGCCCTAGAAATCAATACGCTGGGTACGGCTAGCACGCGAGAGGCCTACCGGGAAGCCCTGGTACAACACTTTGTGGCTCATCGCTCTACACTGAGTGAGGATAGTCAGCGCCGACTCGACACCAACCCCTTGCGGATTCTGGATTCGAAGCATCCCGACGATCAGTCATTGATTGCCGATGCACCGGCACTGCGTACCTACCTCGACGAGGCTGCGCACATGCACTTCGATACCGTTCGACTCCTGCTTGATGCTGCCGGCATTCCGTACACGGTGAACGATCGCCTCGTGCGGGGCTTGGATTACTACAGCCACACCGTGTTCGAGATCACCACAACACAGTTGGGTTCGCAGAATGCTGTCTGCGGGGGAGGCCGGTACGATCCGTTGTTCGAAATGGTTGGAGGTACACCGGCACCAGCCGTGGGCTTCTCCATTGGTGTGGAGCGACTCGTGCTGTTACTGGAACAGATGGAAGGGGGCTTGCAGCCGCCATCTCGCGCACAGGTAGCGGTGATTGCACTCGCCGAAGAGGCGAGGCTGCCCGCTCAGCTGGTGGCACTCCGCTTGCGGCGTGATGGTGTTTCGGTGATCACGGATGTTCAACGTCGATCGGCCAAGGCACAGCTAAACGCTGCCGTGAAGGAACAGGCACAGTATGCCATCCTGCTCGGTACTGACGAGTTGGCTGCCGGCACGGCGATGGTCAAGAATCTTGCAACTGCCTCTCAGGAAACCGTATCGGTAGAGCGTATCTCGCCGTATCTGCAGCAGCATCTTGGAGTGAAGGCACGTTGAGTACAACGCCCGAACCAGAGTACCGAGCCCGCATTCTGCAGACGACGCATCCAGAGTCGGGAGATCGTGTCCTCTCGATCCACATCGAAACGGTACGAGAGTTCACGTCGTTTGCCTATCACCTCTCGGTTAAGGTGGAAACCTCGTCGTCTGGCACCGTAGCTGACCTGCACATTGGAGGACTGACAATCCCTCCCGTGGGACGTCCACAGCCCGGTCCAGCGCGCTCACAGGTGTATCTGCCGGAGCCCCCTACCGGATCGCTTCTCTGCCGGTTCCATGTCAAGAAGCAGACCAACGACGTACTCGTGCACTGCGACGGACAGGGCCTCCGACTCGAGCGGAGTGGACGTCAAGACACTGTGATCGTGGTGGAGTCAGGAACTCTGCATGATCAGGCGTAAGTCACCACCAACACCACGATCGACCGATCGTGTGCGGATCGTGGGAGCCTCGATCTCCAAATGGCAGATCAAGGTCGTCCTGACGGTTCTCGGTCTTGGTATCATGGGCTTGGTGCTGTCCTACACCAAGCTGATCGTTGATGATCTGGTTGAGAATGAGCTGCGGACGGTAGACCTGTATGCCGGGCTGCTTGCCCGTTCAGCGCAGGAGGCCAACGATCAGGAGCTGCTGTTCTACCTCGATCGGGCATACTCATCGATCCACTTTCCCGTGGTGATAACCGATGCCGATGAGCAGCCGATCTATCCCTACCAGCAGTTCCTGTTGAATGTCAGCATCGACACTACAGCATCCGTTGATGTGCAACGTCAGCAATTGCTTCAGTTGATAGCAGAGATGAAGCAGGAGTACGAGCCGTACGAGATCGTTGATCCCGATGGAGCCGTGATTCAAAAGATCTTCTACACGAACTCTGCCATTGTGCGTCGCCTTCGATTCATGCCCTTTGTAGAGATTCTGGTGGTGACGGTCTTCATCTTCATTGGCTACCTAGCCTTTAGTACGATTCGTCGCAGCGAGGAATCCAACATCTGGGTAGGCATGGCAAAGGAAGCTGCACATCAACTGGGTACGCCACTGTCGAGTCTGCTTGCATGGCTCGAGATTCTGCGCAGCAGCGCTGATAATCGAGATATGGTCGAGAGTACCATTGGGCAGATGGAAGAGGATGTGTCCCGGCTCAATGTGATTGCCAATCGCTTTTCTAAGATCGGCTCGCAACCGCAGCGCGTTGAGCTCCCTTTGGCACCAGAGATCGAGCGAGTGTGTCGGTACTTCGATACGCGACTCCCGAATCTTGGCCGGCGTGTGGTGATCGAGCGCGATCTAGATCCAGCAGCCGCCTGTATGGTGAGCTCCGACTTGTTTGCCTGGGTTCTGGAAAACCTGATCAAGAATGCTACCGAGGCCATGGATCGTAAGGACGGTAAGATTCAGATTGTTCTGCGACCTCGTCCGAAGGGTGGGGTCCTGATTCTGTTCTCGGACAACGGCAAGGGCATGACGGCAGCCGAGAGGAAGATGGCCTTTCAACCAGGGTATACCACCAAACGCCGTGGATGGGGGCTGGGCCTGTCGCTGTCGCGGCGTATCATTGAAGAGTATCATCGCGGTAGACTCATCATTCGAGATTCTCAGCCCGGTATTGGCACCACGTTCCAAATCGAGATTCCCTGATGTCGACGGCACCACCATCACCAAACGAACCCGGTCATATCGACTGGTTTATTCTGCTGCCCATTGCCGCCCTGCTGATGTTCAGCGTGGCCTTTGTGTACAGTGCGAGCTCCAGCTTCGCAGCCGTAAAATTCGGGTCGTCCGAGGAGCTGTTCTGGAGTCACGGCGTAAAGGTCATTATCGGCCTCTTCCTGCTGATTGTGTTCGCAAAGCTCGATTACCGTATGTGGCAGAGTATGAGTGCCACGATGCTCCTTGTGGCGATCGGTTTTCTGGTGCTGGTGTTACTCACTGGCGCCGAGGTTAAAGGGGCTAGTCGGTGGGTGCACCTAGGTTTCCTCAATTTCCAACCCTCAGAACTGGCCAAGTACGCCCTCGTACTCCATGTAGCAGTTCTGTTGAGCAGCCGCAAGACCCAAGTACGGGATTGGCGCCAGGCCGTCGGGCCGGTACTGGCATGGACGCTTCCGGTGAGCGGATTGATTGCCCTTCAGCCCAACATGTCGACGGCCACCGTGATCTTTATGATTGTGCTCAGCATGCTGTTCCTCGCCGACGTTCGTCCGTTACACCTTATCTCGATTGTAGCGGCAGGGTCGGTGGTTGGTGGTTTGTATGCAGTATCTGCCGAGTACCGCCTGCGACGTCTGCTGGCCTTCTTCGGATCGAACGATGCCGATCAGGCTGTGGTGTACCAGTTGGATCAGGCCTTGATTGCCTTCGGCAATGGTGGCATCACCGGTGTTGGACCCGGGCAGAGCCGACAGCGTGACTGGTTCCTTCCCGAGTCCTATGGGGACTTCATTTTCTCGATTGTTGGTGAAGAGTACGGTTTTATTGGTGTTGCGCTGCTGGTTGGCTGCTTCGTGGTGGTGGTGTGGCGTGGCTACGGCGTGGCGCGCAAGGCTCCCGATGCCTTCGGGAGGATTCTGGCCGGGGGGATTACCACCACGTTGGCACTCTATGCCTTTGTAAATGCAGGGGTTACGTGCGGCTTGCTGCCCACGACGGGCTTGCCTATGCCGTTCATCAGCTACGGCGGCTCAAGTATGCTCTTTAGTACGATGGCCGTTGGTGTGCTCCTGAACATCTCCAGTCATGCTGGCGTGTATCGGCGCAGGAAACGCGTAGTGCCAGTGGCGGAGTCGTAACCACCCGATTTTTCGTACTTTTCGCCGTCATGAAATCAGAGATTAACCGCCTGTACTACTCAATTACGGAGATCAGCGCGATGTTCGGCGAAGAGCCACATGCGCTGCGGTACTGGGAGCGGGAATTTCCACAACTCAGACCACAAAAGAACCGTGCGGGGAAGCGTATCTACGGAGAGCGTGAGATTCAGGTTCTCCGGGTGATACAATATCTGCTCCGCTCCAAGCGATATACGGTGGCAGGGGCACTCGAGCAGTTGCGACAGACGTCGGTTGAGGAGCTCCTCAAGCAGATGCAGGAGGCTCCAGAGCCGAAGTCTGTAGGACCCCCTGCGGAAGAGATTCGGGACGTTGTGGCGGAGTTGAGAGGCATTGCGCGTGAGCTACGCAGGCAGGCCTCGGCAGGGGCTTCGGATTCATAATGATCTTACCACGCATACCATTTTTTGAGAGGGCACACATGTTTCGATCGATTCGGGTTCTGACGTGGGCAGCCTGCGCAACCGTTGCCATGCTTGCCATGGTTGTTGCTACCCATGCTCAAGACCGCACCTATACCACGCGCATCGTAGGCACACACGCCGACGAAGTCTTGGGCGTGTTTGTCAACCAGGCCAATACCATGGTAGCTACGTGCAGCCTTGATGAGACCATCAAGCTGTGGTCCCTGCCCGATGGCAAAGAGGTCACCACCATCACGGGGCACACGGCGCAGGTCAACAACCTGTCGTTTTCTGGCGACGATGCACAACTCGTAAGCGGCTGTAGTGACGGTACTGTTCGCATCTGGGACGTGCCCAGCGGTGCTCCCGTCCACACGCTTCGTGGACATCAAGCTGAGGTGATCGGCGTATACTGGAGTCCGGTCGACGGTTCGAACATTGTGGCCAGCACATCGTTTGATAAGACGGTGAAGTTGTGGGATGCCAAGCTTGGCATTGAGTTGAAGACGCTGCGTGGACATTCCATGCAAACAAACAACGTGGCCTACTCGTACGACGGCAAGTATCTGGCATCGGTGTCGGACGACCGCACGGTGGTGATTTGGTCCACCGATATGGCGTCGAAGGAGCCGATCATGGTACTGCGAGGTCATCAGGCACCAGTGCTTACGGCATTGTACTCCTTCGATTCGAAGTACCTGGCTACCAGCGACGAGTACGGTGTGGTCAAGATCTGGAGCATGCCTTCCGGTGAGTTGCTGCGCACGATCAATGCTCATACGCAACTGGTTCAGGATGTAGCTTTTGCCGAGGACAATACCACCTTGGTGACGGCTAGCCTGGATAACACGGTGAAAATGTGGAACATCACGACCGGCGCCAACACAATGACGGCCAACGTTGGTGTCGAGGTGTGGTCGATCGACGTGACGAGCAATGCTGAAATCATTATTCTAGGGTGCGCCGACGGTACGGTTCGTTTCATGACGGACACTGCCTCGAAGTCTGGCCCGGCGAAAGGACGATAACCATGAACCAATCACGAATGGGAATCATGAATACGGCTCGTTTTGTTCTGGCAACCATGCTCCTGCTGGTTGTGGCTTCTGGTGGCACGGCCATCGCTCAGTCAGCGATCGGTACGGTCACAACACTGTCGGGAATGGTGCTTGATCAGGCAACACTCCTGCCGGTGGAGGCGAACTACGGCGTCTACGATGCACAGGGTAAGAAGATCGGTCAGAGCCGCATCGCCAGTGCCTCAGATGGCTATCTCGTTACTGGGTTGAAGCCGGGTGAGCGCTACGTTATTCGCGTGGAGGACCCGCGTTACCTGAAGCAAGAACATGGCATTACCATGCCACCGTCGGGAACCTACACGGAGGTATCGAAGGACATTACCGTACGGAAACTGGCCGCTGGCAGTACCTTCGCCATGACCCCTGCACCGTTTGATCTGAAGAAAACGGACGTGAAGAGCGGCACCGAGGACGACCTGCGGATGCTGGCAGCCATGCTGGTGATGAATCCCAGCGTACGGATTCAGGTACTATGCTATCCCGACGAAGACCTGCCGGCAAAGCGTGCCGAAGAAGTGAGTCTGCAGCGTGCCTCGGCACTGAAGTCTTTCCTCCAGAAGGAAGGAGTATCCGCCGAGCGTATCAGTGTGAAGGCGGCGCAGAGCACCGACCCTCTCAACCCTCCGCCAGTGCGTAAGGGTGCCAAAGGGAAGCGCTATATCGGTTCGGTCTACATCACGATGACGGACGTGTAAGAGACTCGATACACTCTCGGCGCGAGCGCGGCCGATCCCTGAAGATCGTGCTGGTCTCGCGCCGAGTTACGTATATTCGTGGCTCGATTTACGACGATAGATGCTGGTCCCGTGGTAGAGTGGCTATACAGAGCTCTGCAAAAGCTCGTACGGCGGTTCGAATCCGTCCGGGACCTCTTTTTGTCACTGACAACATCCTACGAGATATGGCAACAACGGCTGATTTGCGTGTCGGAGCGGTGATCAAACACAACGGAGAGTTGTGTGTTGTCCTCGAATCGCAGCATCGTACTCCCGGCAACTTGCGTGCCTTTTACCAGGTAAAGATGCGGGTCATCAAGTCGGGGAAGCTCAAGGAAGAGCGTTTCCGCTCGGGTGAAACGATCGAGTTTGTTCGTATCGAAACGAACAACTACCAGTACCTCTACCGCGACGGCGACTTGTTCACGTTCATGGACACGAACACATACGACCAGATTCCCGTTGCTGCCGACATTGTCGGTGACCAAGCAAAGTGGATGAAGGAAGGTACGGATGTGCAGATCGGGCGCGACGAAGAAGGGAATGTGATCACGCTGGCACTACCTGCACACGTAGCTCTGCGCGTAACGCACACCGAGCCGGGTCTGCGTGGCGACACCGCCACCAACGTTCTAAAGCCTGCTACGGTAGAAACCGGCGCCAACGTGAGTGTTCCGCTCTTTGTGAATGAGGGAGACCTGATTCGTGTAGACACGTCATCTGGCGACTACATGGACCGCGTCAAGGAGTAATACTGTCGTACATCCTGTGTAGGGGAACCCATGGATCTGAACTACCTCAAAAAACTGATGAAGATGTTCGATGAAAGCTCTGCAACGGAGCTGACCATCGAAGAAGAGGGTACGACGATTGCGCTGTCGAAGCTCAGTCCGGAAGCCCCCTACCAGACTTCGGCGGTGTATGCTCCTGCGATGATGCAGGCTCCACAGGCATCTCCAGCACCTGCGACGGCACCGGCTGCGCCAGCGGTCGCCTCGCCGGCAGCGGCACCAGTAGCCTCCGGGCACGAAGTGCTCTCACCGATTGTGGGCACGTTCTACCGCGCCCCCTCACCGGATGCCGACCCCTACATACAGGTTGGTCAGCGCGTCTCGGCTGGTGATACACTCTGCATTGTGGAGGCCATGAAGCTCATGAACGAGATTGAGAGCGACGTATCCGGCACGGTGGTGAAGATTCTTGTAGAGAACTCTCAGCCGGTTGAGTACAACCAGCCACTCTTTTTGATCCAGCCAGACTGAGTGTCCGGAGCATGATCAAGAAACTGTTGATTGCAAACCGTGGGGAGATTGCCCTGCGGATCATCCGCGCCGCGAAGGAGCTGGGAATCCGCACGGTTGCCGTGTACTCCGTGGCCGACCGCGCTTCCCTGCACGTTCGTTTTGCCGATGAGGCCGTGTGCATCGGCCCTGCCTCTGGCAAGGAATCTTACCTGAACATCCCGTCGATCATTGCTGCGGCTGAAGTCACGAATGCCGATGCTATTCATCCCGGCTATGGCTTCCTAGCAGAGAATGCCACCTTCGCCGAGATCTGTCGAGAGAGTAATCTTGTCTTCGTAGGTCCCAGCCCTGATGCTATTCATCGCATGGGCAACAAGTCGATTGCCAAGGAAACGATGGTGGCGGCCGGCGTGCCAGTCGTACCCGGATCCGAAGGTGTTGTCGGCTCGATCGACGATGCTCGTCGCATTGCCGAAGAAGTGGGATATCCCGTGATGCTCAAGGCAGTGGCAGGGGGCGGAGGCAAGGGGATGCGGTACGTGGAAACAGCTGCCGACCTCGAGCGCGCCTACGCTACGGCACGGGGAGAAGCTGAATCAGCGTTTGGCAACGGCGATGTGTACATCGAGAAGTTTATCGAGGAACCGCGTCACATCGAGATTCAGGTGTTTGCCGATATGCATGGCAACGTGGTGCACCTGAACGAACGCGAGTGTTCCATTCAGCGTCGACATCAAAAACTGATCGAGGAGTCTCCTTCGCCGATCATCACGCCACAGCTTCGTGCTGCGATGGGAGCGGCCGCCGTAAAGGGTACGGCTTCGGTGGACTACGTTGGCGCGGGCACCATCGAGTTTCTCGTGGATCGCCACCGCAACTTCTACTTCATGGAGATGAATACCCGAATTCAAGTGGAGCATCCCGTCACAGAGATGGCGATGGATGTAGACTTGATCAAGGAACAGTTGATCGTAGCCTCGGGCGAGCCGCTGACGGTAAAGGGCGGTGAACCTCGTCTCCACGCGATAGAGTGCCGCATCAACGCCGAGGACCCCTACAAGGAGTTCCGACCGTCTCCAGGCAGGATTGAGTCGCTGAATTTCCCGGGAGGACCGGGCGTGCGGGTCGATTCGCACATTTATCAAGGCTATACTATCCCTCCGTACTACGATTCGATGGTGGCCAAGCTCATTACCTTTGCACCAACTCGCAACGATGCCATTGCCAAGATGCGTCGCGCTCTGGATGAGTTTGTGGTGGAAGGCATCGAAACAACTATTCCATTCCACCGGAAGATGATGGATAACCCGGACTTCATCTCCGGAGAATTCGACACCAAATACCTCGATACACACGATTGGAAAGCCTGAGGCTATGAACTTCCCTGAAGACTTGAAGTACACCAAGGACCACGAGTGGGTGCGCGTAGACGGCACCACGGCCATCGTGGGTATCACCGAGCACGCCCAGAGCGAGCTTGGAGACGTTGTGTACGTGGACGTTCCTGATGCTGCCGCGACCGTTGCAGCAGGAGATTCGGTTGGCACGATCGAGGCCGTCAAGACCGTGGCCGACATCTACTCCCCGGTATCGGGAACCATCACTGACGTCAACGCCGTAAATGACGGTCCTGACATTGTCAATCGCGACCCCTACGGCGACGGCTGGCTGCTGAAGATGACGATGTCCAATCCGGCCGAGCTTGACGGGTTGATGTCGGCATCGGACTACAAGGCTTTGATTGGTCAGTAATTCATGCGATCGATTCATATTCTCGTTATCATGAGGAATCCTACGATGAAAGCTGTTCTGTCTGTTGTAGCCCTGGTGGCTACGTCGCTGCTGGCTGTAACTCCGGCCATGGCTCAGGAATCGCTTTCTCCAGCCCCTACGAAGACGGTGGTACTGGAGCCAAAGATGAAGCTTGTCGACGTTAAGAACGTTGCTGCCTTTATCCAAGGCGTAGATCTGCGTGGCACCGAAGTAGATGCTTACCTCGATACGCGCAAGGTGCTGACCGAAGCCGCAGCCGCTGCGGAAAAGGGTGGCAAAAAGGATGAAGATCTGGTGTCGGTATCAATGCGCCTTGATCAGGCTCAGAACCTCTTTACGCTGATGCAGCGTGGCTCTCTCAAGGGTGCCGAGGCCGAGAAGTACAAGGAAATCATCGACGCTCTGAAGGTTTCGGTCGAAGAAGCCCAGAAGAAGCAGAAGTAATCCATCGACATAGTTCGATGTACTGCCAAACGCCAGTCTTGTACTGGCGTTTGGCTTTTTTGTAGGTACTATCGCTGGGTCGTTACTCTGTGCAGGGGCAGCTGTATCGATTAACGAAAGCACAGGATAGAGTGTGGCGAATCAGATATAGAGTTGCATGTGGAAAGAATCTTTGTGTTATCTTGCAGGAGTTGATTCAACCAACCAAGAAACAACATATCTTTGACCGTGTGATGGTTCACACCTCGAGGTATTGTATTCGGTGTCAACGGAAGGGCATGCAGCATCACTAACTCCAGTGTTTCGGGGAATCTGCAGTATGGCAAAATCCACAAATGCGCGGTTGTCGCAGCGTATCCTGAAGAAGGATCGCCAGATAGCTCAGGCCGTTCTCGACCTGAAGGGCTATGCGCCGGCCAATAGCGACTTTGCGGCCAGCCGACTACAGGAAGCACTGGAAAATCTGCGACTTGCCGAAGCAGCAGAGGCCGCTGCCCAACAGGCGGCGGCCGACGCTCGTGAGGCGGCCGTGGCACTCGAGCTGGCCCTCCACGACCTTGTTCTCGGTGCCAAGCAACAGGTGATTGCTCAGTACGGCGACGACTCCGAGGAGATCACCAAGTTGGGCATGAAGAAGAAATCTGAGCGACGCTACGGCCGGCCCAAGAAGGCGGCACCTGAACAGACATAACACCCCACACGATGCATTGCCACGCAGCACGGCATGCAGCATAAAGAGGAACAAGCAGCTTTTGTGGGAGAGTTGCGAACACAAACGGCCTGCCATTACTGGCAGGCCGTTGTGTTTTTGTGGACGTCCTGTGTGTGCAGCTGCTTACAGACTGTTGACTGCTGCGAAGATGGCCTCGTAGTTGGGCTCTACGCCAGGGTTCTCGGTGACCTCGGCAAATCGGATCACACCCTCGGTATCCAGTACAAACGTTGCACGTACGGATCGCGTAAGCCCCTGGATTCCTGCAAAGTCGTGCAGTGCCACGTCGTAGGCATTGATCGCTTGCAGGCTCCAGTCTGACAGGATCGGGAAGTTGATGTCGTTGGCTGTGGCGAAGGCTTTATTCGCAAATGGTATGTCGGCCGAGATGCCAAACACCTCTGCGTTAGCCCCTTGCAGTGTGGCAAGCGAGTCGCGGAAGGTGCAGAGCTCGGCTTGGCACACGCCGGTGAAGGCAGCAGGGAAGAAGGCCAAGACAACCTTTTTGCCACGTAGGCTGTGCAAGGTTACTGGCTCGCGGTCGGCGTTGAGCAGGGTAAAATCAGGGGCAATGGTTCCTACGGACAGTGCCATGTCGTTCTCCAGGTTGGTTGAAAGATGTGCAAGCAATCGATTCTATCGGTACGCTCTAAACCATCAGAAACACGTATCATTGGCACGAAGTTCACCAATAATCCCAACATGGAACTACAGCACATGAATGAACAGGTCGGACTTGATCAGCAGATTGACCAATGGGTAGGCAACGCAACCGGATGGTTTGTGGATTTCATCTTCTACCAGTTTCCCATTGGTGATGTGTCCATCCCTTGGGTGCTGATTCCACTGATCTTGGGTGCGGCCTACTTCACGCTGTACTTCTCACTGCCCGGCTTTCGGCTGTTTGGTGTTGCCATCAATACGGTACGTGGTGCATATGAGAAAGCATCGCTCATGCCAGCCGATCTCAACGTCTCCGGAGGAGACCAACCCGACACAATCCGGGAAGAAGGTCACGACGGAGAGGTGAATCACTTCCAGGCACTTACAGCTGCGTTGTCGGCCACCGTTGGCCTAGGTAACATCGCTGGTGTTGCGGTTGCCATTGCCGTGGGAGGACCGGGGGCCACCTTCTGGATGATTCTTGCTGGTATCCTAGGGATGTCGTCCAAGTTTGTCGAGTGTACGTTGGGTGTGAAGTTTCGTGATATCGGTCCAGACGGACGGGTCTATGGCGGTCCGATGCAGTACCTGCGTAAGGGGCTGGCATTGCAAGGCATGCCCAGGATGGGCAAGATCTTGGCAGCGGTGTTTGCCGTGATGTGCATTGGTGGATCCTTCGGTGGTGGCAACATGTTCCAGGCCAACCAAGCAGCGGCCATCTTCATCAACAAGTTCGCCATCGAGGCCTCCTATGCGGGCACGCTGTTTGGCTTGGTGATGGCAGGGCTGGTGGCCATCGTGATCATTGGTGGTATTCAGCGTATTGCCGTTGTGACCGAGAAAATCGTTCCCTTCATGGCGGCGCTCTACGTTGGGGCTGCCTTGATCATTGTGGTATCACACTTCGATCAAGTTCCGGATGCCATTAGCCAGATTTTCAATGGAGCATTCACCGGAGCCGGCATCACGGGTGGCATTCTTGGCGTGGTGATACAAGGCTTTCGCCGGGCGGCCTTTTCAAACGAAGCCGGAGTAGGTTCCTCGGCCATCGCGCACTCCGCCGTCAAGACGAAACACCCCGCCAGCGAAGGTGTTGTGGCACTGCTTGAACCATTCATCGACACCGTCGTGATCTGCACGATGACGGCTATCGTGATTGTCCTGTTCAACATGAATGGGGCGTTCGAGTATGGTTCCACTGGTGCTGGTGGTGGCGTGTACGTAGCCCAGATTGGCGCAGAACTCAGCGGCGTGGATTTAACGTCGTATGCCTTCGACCGCGAGATCACCAACTTCTCCTATGTGCTGATGATTGCCGTGATCCTGTTTGCCTTCTCCACGATGATTTCGTGGTCGTACTATGGCCTGCAGGCATGGCTGTACCTCTTTGGCCGGAGTAAGACGCAAGAGCTGGTCTACAAGGTGCTCTTCTGCACCTTTGTTGTGGTGGGCGCTGCCGCGCAGCTCAACAGCGTACTCAACTTCTCGGATGCGATGATCTTTGCCATGATGGTACCCAACATGATTGGACTCGTGCTCCTGGTTCGCTACGTGAAGCACGAGTTAGATCAATACCTTCAGGCCATTGGTCACCGGAGAACAACAAAGGGCTGAGTCTCGGTGGTGCCGTTCCTCTGGATCTGCAGCGTGTACATACCACTGGCGAGTTCTCGTGCAGGAATCGTGATGGTGTGTTCTCCTCCAGTCATCGCCAATTCACGGGCTTGCCACAGGATGGTACCCACCTCGTTAACGAGTCGTATGTGGTAGGTTCCTGATTCGTTGGACACGATGCGCACAACAGCCTGGTCGGTTGCCGGGTTGGGAGACACGGTAACTGTCACGCTGGCATCAACGGGAGTTTCGGCCACACTGGTTGGCACAAGACGCGTTTCAGCCCCCTTCCCCATGTCGAAGTAGGTGCCACTGGCCGATGAGCGCCGATGCAAGGCATGCACACGATACTGGACTTCGTTGATCAACCGGAAGCTATCGAGCACTTCGGTGGTACGAACGGGCGCCTGCGAAACGATCTCCCATCCACGCAGAGCACTCCGCCAGCGATACACGACGTAGCCATCTACCGGCTCGGCAGGGGCATCCCACGAAATGCGAACGGCTGTGGAACTCTCCTGTGTGGATCGTGCAGATGCAACTGCTGGAACGGGGCTCATCGAGGCGCGAAGCGTTGGATCACCCATCAGAGCGATGTGAATGCCGGCGTCGCCAATGCTGGCTAACTGGGCGTTGGTGCCATTGTAGATCACGTTGGGCGTGTACGTACCCAGCGCACCGGACACGTTCGTGCGGTTGTTCTGGCTGAGGCGCGTGCTATAGCCAAGTGGCCAGCCGAGAGCCATATGGTGCATGTACCAGGCTGGACGACCCGCCCACGAGCACGCGAGCGTTGATGGGCCAGAGGCCAGCGCCGCGCGTAACAAATTGTTCCGCACATTCCAGTCACCGAAGTAACTGCCAAAGAGCTGTGTGAACACAGCCTGCGTTGGCTTGGTGGCAAAGTCCGTGCTGTTGCCTACGCCGTTACAGCTGGTAAACGATCCGGCACCGCAGCCGTAGGCCCAGAGATAGGTGGTAGGTCCGGCCAGACTCTCAAACCAGTCAGCAGCGCGCACGGAGTCGGCCCCACCGAACGGTGCGAACGACCTCCACCCCGTCGCGGCAAAGAATTCTCCGTACGTGCCGAAGTTGTCGTCGATGATACCTCCAGGCTGCACCGGCACCTGACCTGTGCGGTAGGCAAGATTTTTTCTCAGGTACTCGCGCAACAGCTCCACTTCCGAGGCTTGAAACACCGGCAGATCTGAGAGGTCCACACGTCCAACACCGACCTCGATGGCCGAGGCAAACTGGGATTGGTCGTACTTGCCATCACCGATCACGTTGGCCTGGATCGGACGTTGATCGTTCACCGTATTGGTGTTGCCATCGGTGTACATGCCGTCGATGTCTCCATAGATTCCGTCGGCCGGCCATGCTCCGAAGTGATCGGGGACGTGCCCGTCTGGTGCAACAGCTCCCGAGTAGGGCACGGCCACCTTACCCAAGAGTAGGATATGCTCTAGGTCCCAGCGATTGGACGAACCAACCTCGCGAATCACCGTACGGATGTATTCAACGGCAGAGGCGTCGAACCCCTCGGTACGAGGCACCAGCTGCATGGTCACCGTCCACGCTTCAGCCTCCATCGCAGCCCGCAGCTGATCAATCTCGCTGGCAAGGGCTGGTGCTACGGTGGAGTCCACCAGCAGCAGGACTCGGCCTCGTAGCTGGGGCAGTGCGTCGATACCACTCGTGATGTATCCAAAGGCGAGAAACCGCTTCGCAGGGTCTCCTACGCTTACCTCTCGCACAACACGATACTCGTACGCCTGATAGGGTGCCACCGAAGTATCGGTCCACGATGTTGCGCTAGCCTCGGGAGTCGCAATAGGGGGCTCGGGCCACACCGATGACGATACGGATTTCCGGTACACCGACAAGGACGTCGTTCCAGGCTGTGCATCCCACTGGAGGGTGATCCGTGGTTGCGGCTCGGATGACGACTCCAGTGTGACTGTAGCCGAGAGCAGGACGGCCAGTTGTTTCGGTTGCTGGGCCAGCAGTAGAGTGCTTGAAACCAGTTCGACGGAGAGAACGAGTACGAGGGTCAGGATCTGCTTCATACGTGAAAATACGCTGTTCGTTGGGTGACGACACTTCGTATTTTGACAGCGATGCAAAATCCCTTACTACGACTCCTCATTTGGGGAGTCGTCATCGTTGGATGGGCCACTGAGATGGCCTACGGACAGGCCGCCTGCGACCGCTGGAAAGACTGTCTCGGACGAGCTGTAGAGCTGTCCGTGACGAGTGGCCGCGACCATCACTTCATCGAAGTCGACGGGCAGGTTACCGCTCCGCGTCAAACAGCGCTCACTGTAGAGATGTGGGTGAAGGCAGAACGGCAGCCCGGGAAGCGCGTCTTCCTTGGCGGACTCTGGGGCCCGAATAACGATGCCAACGACCAGTGGGTGCTCTACATCAACGAGGCCGACCAACTGTCCTTCGAGGTCAACGCAGAGCTTACGGATCTGAAGGACATCGACAACACCGTTACGCGAGCCCCGTACACGGCCTACTACGATCAATGGACCCATGTTACCGCAGTGTTCGACGGATCTGCGCAAACCGTAGCGCTCTACATCCAGGGCATACTGGTGGCTGGCCCGGTGCGAAACCCGGCCTATCCCGTGGAGTGGCTACGCCCCATGGAGCGAAACGATCTCCAAACGCGCATCGGTTCGATCAATGGTCTGGCTGATAACGCAACGGTGTACCGGGCACTAAAAGGGATGGTTGATGAGGTACGGATCTGGTCCCGAGCCCTCACAGCCAACGAGATTCTCTGTGGCCAGGAATCTTCGATCAATGCCCCGCAGCCCGGACTTACCCTGTACTACCGCTGCAATGAGCCGGTGAACAACATCAATCCCATCTGTGATGCTACCAACAATGGCCACACCGGACAACTCCGGTCGGGCGCCATCAACAAGAATTCTGGTCGAAGTTTGCCTCGGTACGTCGTGGTGAGTCCGTCGAGTGTGACACAGGAACTCTACTGTGATAGCACAGCTACGTGGACTTTTACCATTCAGGATACCAGCATCTGTGGAAGCTCAGTCACCACGCGCATGCGTGGTCCGGAAGCCGCAGCGTTCACGGTAACGCCGCGAAATCTGACGCTCATACCCGGGCAACCGCAAACGATCACCGTGACGTACAACGGTACCAACGTGGGCACCTTCACCAACGAGCTGCAGGTCAGTCCCACCAATCGCTGTGGTTACACGCAGTTAATCAAGCTCACCCTGACGCGCACGACGGAGGTGAGTGTCAGCCGGGCAACGATACTATTCGACACGCTATTGGTGGGGTGCAGAGATGTCACGTACCATGACTCTACCATCACGGTATGTAACACCACCGACCAGCTGGGTCGTCCGCGCGTGGTAACGATCAACTCGATATCTGGCTCGAATCCTCGGGCCTACCGTGTGATGAATGCCAGCTTCCCGATGCAGCTGCAGCCGGGGCAGTGTACCACTCTTGTCGTGCGATCCTTCGTGATGGACACCACGGACGATTACGTCGATACGCTGCGTGTAGTCAGTGATGATCAGTGTCAAAGCCGACCGTTTACCATTGCCATCTCAGGACGGACGCAGGAAGTGATTTCGATTCGCTCCTCCGACGGCAGCCGACGCATTGATACGATGTCCTTCAACCCCACGTGTCCGGGACAACTGAGCAACCCGGCCTACTACACGTGGCAGAACCTGACCCTAACCGACATCCAGATCGACTCGATCTACGTCCCAGCCGACTTTACGCACTATCGCGTGGGATTGCCCTTCTTGCTGAAACCCAAGACGGGCTATCCTCCCATTGCGGTGCGGTTCCGTCCGCGCAATCCCGGTAACGTCTTCGACTCCATCCTTATTCGCACCGTTGCACGTGGCTGTCAGATTGAGCGCGTGATCTATGTGCGGGGTAGGGGGCTGGACAACAAGGTGGAATGGGAGCAGGCCGGCCCCATCGATGTGGGCAACGTGATCGTCGGCCAGCAGCGCACCGTAAACGTGGTGGCACATAATCGATCGCCGTACGATGCCCTACGGGTAGCGTTGTATGTAGAGCGTGGAGAGGCATTCACGCTTCTGGCTGGAACGGGACGCACGATTGCACCGATGAGCTCGGTGAGTATTCCGGTGACCTTCCGTCCAACAGATTCGATCGAGTACGTCGATCGCCTGTGTTTGTTCGAGACACGATGCTACACGGTGGACTGTATCGAGCTGCGAGGTCGCGGTATTCTGGAGACCTTCCGGTTCTCGCCGCTGGTAACGGAAACGGAGAACGTGATTGCTTGCCGCAGCGGTTTGGATACGTTCTGCATTGTAAACATCTCCGGGACGGAGCAGACCATCTCGCAGCTGAATTTCAGTAATCCAAGTGGCCGGTATGCCCTGGTAGATCCGCCAGCGTTACCGGCACAAATGACGATTCCGGCCGGTGATTCGGTATGCTTTATCGTGGAGTACACGCCCAATGATCTGACGAACGATCGTGCCGACCGTGCCTACCTGCAGTACAAGGCAACGGGTGGCATCGATTGGCAGATCCAGCTCATTGGGTCGTCGGCAACGCCCAAGCTCTTCGTCACGCAGCGCACCGCCTACGGTACGATCGAAGTTGGTGATGCGCGTATCGAGACGCTTATCGTGGAGAATACGTCGTCGTTGCCGGTGATGCTGGATAGTCTCACACTGGGAGGGGGCTACAGTATTGTGGGCACCACACGCCCCTTACCAACCCTTCTGGACCCACGAGACTCGCTGGCCGTGCTCGTGGAGTTCCGCCCCGCGGCGGCGCAAGCCTACAATACCTCCATCGTGGCTCACTCGAGCGATCCCTGTGCGATCACTGGCACAGGCGAGCTGGAGGGACGAGGAGTGATCATCGAGCTGGAGAACGCCATCACCCTGGTCAACTTCGGTTACGTTCGACCATGCGAGTGTTCCGAGCGAACCATTGAGCTGCTCAATGCCTCGCAGGTATTCGGCATGCAGGTAGACTCGCTCTGGATTGATGCTCAGGGTATTCCTACCGGTAAGCCGGAGTTCTTCACCTGGACGTCCACGTACTCACCGACCGGCACGGTGCCGTATACCATTCCGGCGCAGAGCCGCGATACCGTAACAGTTCGGTTTTGTCCGAACACACCGGCCGACTCGACGTCCACGTTGGTAGAAGCGTTGCTGCATGTGCAGGCCAGTGGATCGGGATGGAGTCGTGAGCTGGAAACGTACCTGTATGGGAAGCGCTCGCTGACCTTTACGCCATGGCCACGTCTGGTGCAGTTCCCATCTGGTGTGATCGACGTCCTCAGTCCGGCAGCACGCAATGTGGACTTGCGCATTCCGGGCTTTAACGTCAATCCATCCCAAGATCCCGTCACCATCGATTCGATCACCTTTGAACCCGACGAGCGGGTGTTCTTCGTAACACAGCCAACGGCGTTCCCCTTCACGATCACTCCCGGTGATGTGGTGCGACTAGAGCTCCGGCAACGTCCGCGGGCACCCCGGGATTACGAGGCACGGATGGTGATCCATTACAGCGATCCCTGTGTTGGCCGTGATACCACCGTTCTGGTGCGTGGATCAGGATTTGCGCAACCACGTGGATTGTCGTTTTCGTTCGACCCTCAGCGCGCACTTCCGGATACGTTCAGCATGGTGTCCTGCGACACGCTGCTGGTTCCAATCTACAGCTCCATCGTGATTGACGCCTCGGTAGTTGATGTGATGATGCGGGTGGATTTTGATACCACGCAATTGCGACTCTTGGACGTCCAGTCGCCACTGTTGCAGAACTCTTGCACATCGGCTACCGGTGGTATCGTGTACACGCCATCGATCCAGACAACGCCCTCGGTCCGCGGTGGAGTGGATGTGCTGATGAAGAACTTCTGTGGGATTGACTCGCTGTCGGCCTTTAGCATCCTGCGTTTCGTGACGGTTGCAAACAACCGCGTGGACAGCCGGGTGGTGATCGATAGCATCAACTTCGACACCGAGGATGTGATTCTCTACAAGCTGATCGCCACCGGTGATCGGGGACGTGTGCTGGGATATCTCTCCGAAGTCGAGGTTGTTCAGCCGACGCCTTTTGATAGCGTGCGCATTCTAGACTGTCGTGAACAGGTCATCATCGTGCGCAACGTTGGAGATGTTGCACACACGGTGGATTCGCTTCTAGACCTGCCGCTGAACACCACGATTGTGAGCATCATGCCTCCCGTAGGGGATAGTATTGCTCCCGGTGACAGTGCAGAGATCACGGTGCGCTTCTGTCCGCGTTCGGAGGACTCCGTTGGTTCTGCACCGATCGCCGTAAGTATGCGTCCGTGCGACACGCGCGATACGTCGTCGATCACGGGCTTCGGCTATGCACCGGAGTTAGACGTGGCCGTTGCAGCCACGCCAACGTTCTTCCGGATTGATACCGTTGCCGGCACCATTGGCGATACCATCGAACTGCCGGTGATGATCGATCGCGACCTCTCAGCAACGTACAACGGAGTCACCTACTGGTTGGAGGGTCTGTCGTTTACCACGCAAGTGCGCTATGCGGCCAGATCGCTACAGTTTTTGGACGCCCCCTACTTGGCCCAGCCTGGATCGATGACCGTGGATCAACCCTCGGTTGGTACCGTGGTGATTCACGTGCAAGGGGCCGACAGCGTGCGCTCGGGTCCGTTGGCGCGGCTGCGCTTCCTCGTGACCGTGCCGGAGTTTGCGCAAACGGACGTGTCGGTTGCTGCTGCAGGGTTCATCAGCGACTCGCTCCAGTTTCTCGATGTAGTTCCGTCGGGTGCCGCTACACCATTTGTGACGTCGGGCGAATGCCGATTGACGGTGCTGAACTTCAGTACACCTGCGCCATCATCGATTCGCGTTCTACCGCATCCCGTGCATGATGATGCTACGGTACGGTTCACCATGGCCGAGACCGTGCCCGTCACGCTACACCTGTTGAACACGCAGGGAGTAGTGGTCCGTGAGCTGCTTGATGGTTCGCAGCGGCTCATGGGCGGGGAGTACCAAGCAGACTTCTCTACGCGCGACCTGCCATCGGCCGTGTACTACCTGCGCATTGCTGCCGGCGTGTTCACGTCAACCATTCCCGTTGTGGTGGTCCATTAGCATGATGAGCTCGGGAATGTCGTCCCGCGTGTACTGGAGCTCAACTACGGCCGCCTCGGGATGGTCTGCGATCACCGCCGTGAAGACCAAGCGAGCCGTGACCTGTTGAATGGAGGGATTCTGGAACAGGATCCAGCTGTAGGTCTGCATCTGACTGCGGTAGTGGTCGGCCAGAGCCTGGACGGTGTGGATGGTGCAGTCGTTCGTCTTCCAGTCCCAGATGATCGCTTCCGTGCTGTGTTCGTCGTTGCTGAGGTGCAGGGCATCGATCCTGCCAAAGACGAGGTTGTCATGGTACAGCGCAGCAACGTCGGCCTCGGTATGGAGCGTGTAGCCATTCGTGGTATGCAGCTGCTGAAACTCGGCCCACACAGGGCTGTGAACAAGATCCTGAAGGTGACGGACTGCATGTTCATGCGACGGTTCGCTGAGGGCAGCTGCAATCTGCTCGTCCGTTGGCGTTGCCACTCGTACGAGACGCTCAAGGGCAGCGTGCACGGCCACACCTAGCAGCCGACCACCTTCTCCGGAAGAAGATCCAAGAGGTACTTCGGATCCAAGATCGCTCGCCGTTACCGTGGGTTGTTGGTGGCTCGGTTCCAACGGTTCCGACAGATCCAGCACCGGTCCACCGGCCTGGTTGGAGGAGCTGCCAGTGTATGGAAAGATGGTCATCGACCCCGTCACCTCTGTATCGCAGAACTGTTCGGCGCGGCCATCCAGGAGTAGCGGCTGTAGCAGGGCGCCGATGCCCTTTGCTGCACTAAGCGGACGCTCGCCAGTTGTTTCATTCACCTTGCTGTACTTGCGGCGCAGAGAGATCACAGCATGATCCTTTGCCCGCGTCACCGCTACATAGAAGAGACGGCGATCTTCCGCACGGCTACGCTGGTCGTACAGAAACTGCTGTGCCTGGGTTACCACACCGCTATGCTGCGACAGGGGAATCGTAATGCCGAAGGTGCTGGAGATCAGGTAGGTTTCACGAGGAGCCGTCGAGCTCAGGTCGCACAGAATGGTGAATCCGAACTCTAGGCCTTTCGACGCATGGATCGTCATCACCTTCACCACATTGGGATCCACGCTGAACGTCTGCTCGGCTTCATCGTCTCGATCGGTGGGAGCCGCCAGCTCCTCGAGCACATCGTAGAGTGTGGCTCCTGGCCTTGTGCAGGTGGCATGGATCAACGAGCAGACCTTCTCCACGTTTGCTAAGATCTGCTCTCGTCGCAGATCATCGATCAGTGTGCCATACCATCCAGCCTCCCGCAACGCCCACCGCACTGCCTGGTCAGCGGGCTCCCCCGGAATGCTGGTGATGCGTGCGCGAAGTTCGCCAATGATCTGCATGGCGCGTTGTACCTGTGGAGAAGCCCCCTGCAACGAGGAATCTTGCGGCACAGTGAAGAGGTCGGCATCCGAGCAGCGAAAGATCGGTGAACGCAGCACGGCCAGCAGGGCCGTCCGTGCCGATGGAAGGGCAGCCGCAGTGAGCAGGTTGCGCAGGTCGGCAACCTCCGGACGAGAAAAGAACGAGCGTCCACCGTAGATCTCAAAGGGGATGCGTGCATCGTGAAGGAGCCGGGCAATGGTCGTCACCATCGACGTGCGTCGAGCAAGAATCCCTACGTCGCCGGGTTGCAGAGCCCCTCCGTGGGCCATGCGCACGGAGCCATCATTCAAGATCGACGTCAGGTAGTGGACGACCGATCGTGCTTCCTTCTCTGCAGCGTGTACGTCTTCTGCATCTTCATCATCAGCACTCGTTGGTGCATCCTCCACATTCATCTCCGTCACCAGCAGGCGTAACGATCCCAGCTCGCGATCGGCTTGGCTCGTACGTCCACTACGCAGCGGAGTATAGGAAACGTCGTAGTCCGTGGTGGCCGAGAACACGTCGGTGCAAAGCGCATTGATACGGCGGGCAAGGGGCTCGGCCATGCGGTACGACGTATCCAGGAGAATCGTGGTTGGCGCGGTGATGCCATGCCGCTCATTGGCCAGCTGCATCGCCGCAACAGTGTCGCTAAAGAGGCGTACGTCAGCATCACGAAACGCATAGATGCTCTGTTTCGTATCACCAACGATGAACAGGCGGGCAGATCGGACGTCGTCCAGTGACAGCGATGGCACGAGCATCCGCACCATCTCATACTGTGTAGGATTAGTATCCTGATACTCATCCACCATCAAGTAGTCGATGGATCCGGCAATGCGGCTGGCAATCTGTGGCTGCTCAGAAAGGAAATGTACCGTACCGGACATCATGTCGTCGAAGTCGATCACATGCCGTTGGCGCTTCATGCTGATGTAGGAGTCCGAGGCCTGCCGCGCAAGCGTGGTTACGACCTGCGCCATGCGCATCGTGGCCTCGTCGGCCGAAGAGTCGCTCTCTTCGAGGAACGTTGTGATGCTGCGGAGCGCCTTCATCAGCGACGCTGATAGTGGTAGCGAGGCTCGCAGGTCCACATTCTTCATCTCCTTCGCGAGTCTCTTTTGTGGTGTGCCGGACTCGGTGTAGATCAGCTTGAGGATCGATCGCGCTGCAAGGAACATCTGCGGCTGAAGTGTGACCGCGCACACATCGTGGTAGAGTTGACGCACCTGCTCGCGGAAGGCCTCGACGTCGCTCCCCGACGGCTCCGGATAGAATGCTTGCAGCGCTCCGTACAACGCCGAGAGGAGCTGACGAGGAATCTCACCGAGTACGCCCAATGCCGAAGACTGCACCTGCTCAAGACTGTGGTTGTTGGCGCTAAGCGTCAGTCGCAGTCGCTCAGGCGACGAGACCAAGGCGCCAATCACCTTCTCCAGCACACCGGGTTCGAGCTGCTCATACAGCCACGCCGCAGAGAGCGCATCTTCGGTGTGAAAGCGGCGGATGGTGGCGCGTACCGCACGCGATTGTAGTGTGCGTACCTCGCGACTCGTCAGCTCCGCAGCCTCCGGATCGATGTCCTGGAGGTGTCCGATCTGACGAAGGATGCCGGAGCAAAAGCTGTGAAACGTTGAAATCCGGGCCTGTCCCATGGAGGCTCGGGCTGTGCGGAGTCGGTCCAGCACCACGGCTTCCGACACACTGAACTGCATCACCGAGCGCTGGTCGGCGTCACTGAGCAACACGGTAAGATAGGCGCGAATCCGCTCCCGCATTTCCGCCGCCGCCTTGGTCGTAAATGTGATGGCAACAATGCGATCAAGCGGGATGCCATGTTCAACAATCAACCAGATGACGCGCAGTGAGAGGACGCTGGTCTTACCGGCACCGGCATTGGCAACAACCGCGAGGTGGCGATCGTGGGCAAAGGCAGCACGCTGCTCCGGTGAGAGGTAGATCTTCATCCCGTAGTGTTGCGGTCAGTAGGTACCAGAGCCAGGCGATGCCACGTCGTAGGATCGCAGAGTTCCGAGCAGAGGCAGTTGAGTTCGTCAACTGATACAGCCAGCACTTCGTCGATGGCGCGAAAGGGATCCTCAGGGCGGCCTTCGTCCAGCATGCCTTTCCCAAGCAGACTCATGCGTGAACTCAGCGATTCCAGGGACATCAATCGGGAGGAGCGCACTTGCTCCTTAGCTCGACGGAGCTCGGCAGGACGAACTCCGTAGTTTTTCAACTTCACCAGTTCTTGGTCGAACATGCGCTCCGTACGACCGATGTTCCGCTCGTCCATACCGGCATACATTGCCAGCATGCCAACATCGGTAAACAACTGCAGCTGCGAGTATACCGAGTAGGCGATGCTGTGCGATTCGCGTACACGAGCGTTCAACCGCGACGACATACCTTCACCGAGAATCACATTCAAGAGTGTAAGAGCTGCTCTACTCGCAGAGCGGTATCCGGGAGTAGATCGGTGCCAGAGAAGATGGGCCTGCTGACTCTGCCACGGTAGACGGATCTCCTGTGGAGGTCGGGCAAGGGGCTTGCGTCGGCGATGCACGTGCTGACCCACTGGCAGATCACGCAGACCACCTTGGACCTGATCCAGAAATCGATCGACATCCACGTTCCCCGCCACGGTAACAACCACCGAATCGGTGGTATATCGATCGCGGTGGAACGTGCGCACGTCGCCGGCACGGAGAGACTGCACCGACTTCAACGTACCCACGATAGGCATGCCGAAGGGATGACTGCCAAACAGGTACTGTTCGGCCAGATCGAAGATGTACTCTTCGGCTTCGTCCTCGTACGATCGAATCTCCTCGGCAATCACGTCGCGCTCCTTGGCGAGATCATCGGCCGTAAGCGACGGGTGCACGAGAATGTCGCTCAGTAGACCAACCACCTTGGGTAGGTGGTCGCGTAAACACCGAACGTAGTAGACTGTTTCTTCCTTCGTCGTGTAGGCATTAGCGTAGGCACCTAGGTTGTCGAACTCCCGGGCAATCGCTCGAGAACTTCGGCGAACGGACGGTCCATTGGTTCCGCGGAAGGACATGTGCTCCACCATATGGGCTAGTCCGGACTTACCACGGGGCTCATCGCGCGTACCAGCACGCACCCATACGCCAACAGCAACCGAGTCGACCGACGATACCCGGTCGATTACCACCGGTACGGTGTTCTCGAGGAGGTGCTTCTGCGGTGCAAAGAGGGATCGTGACATGTGTTCGGGCATAGGTACTCGGGCAGAGATGCTAATGTACGGCAGTAACGCTCCACCCGAGGGTGCGCCCCGCCCACATCGGAACTACGGTGTCGTACATCGGCGGGATGGTCATGGGTACATCCTGCAGCGTAACAACTTTGTGTGGCGGTGTGACGCGGTAGATCCTCTGAGCATTGCTGCTCACAAAGTCCTGCAGGCGATCTAGTGCTCCATGCTGCGCAAAGAGCTCGGCCAGTAGTGGTAAAAGTATTGGCGCCGTAAACACGCCGGCAGCACAACCCGGACACTCCTTGCTGCTGACAGGGTGGGGTGCCGAGTCCGATCCGAGCATGATCTTTGGATGAGCTGCCAGGGCTGCCTGCAGCAGTGCGTCCCGATCCTCCGGACGCTTGGCAATGGGTTTGCAGAACAAGTGCGGATTCATCAAGCCCCCTACCACGTCGTCCAGCGTGATCACCAGGTGATGGGCCGTAACGGTGGCAAACAGATTCTCGAATCGATCAAGCAACTGAACGGAGTCCTGCGTAGTGATGTGCTCCATCGTGATGCGCAAGCGTGGATATGTGGTTGCGAGATGCTTGTACACTTCGCAGAACTCTCGCTCGCGGTCCATCACAAAGCCATGCGTTTCACCGTGCACCAGCAGGGGAATGTCCAAGTCCTGCATGATGCGGAACACGTGGTCCATTGCGCTAATGTGCTGCACGCCAGCTTCGGAGTTGGTTGTCGCGCCGGCAGGGTACAACTTGATTCCCAACAGATGCGGCTTGGCTGCCTCGAGCTCCTGTTCGGTGTAGTCGCGGAAAAAGAGCGTCATGTACGGTTCGAACGTGGCGGTGCCAACAGCCGATCGTACTTCCTCGGTGTACCACAGCAGTCGCTCAAGATGATCCACCGGTGGCAAGAGATTGGGCATGATCACAGCGCCGGCGAAATGCTCGGCGGAGAGTGGGGCAACCACTCGCAACATGCTGTCCTGGCGCACATGGAGGTGCATATCCAGGGGAGAAGTGAGCGATACGTTCATGTGTCTATGGAGAGTGTTGTGGATACGGTGGGACATCCGTCATGACGGTGAAGGAGCCATCGGGCTTACACGAATAACAGTGTGCTGTGCGACCATTCGTGATCAGCAGAAACGGAGCATGGAGCGTGTGGTTGTACCACGCCGATTGTTCTACCACAGCGGCAGTGATGGGAGTCGTGGGTGCCTTGCATTCAATCAACAGGTACGGCCGAAGCTGATCGTCCATCCACACCACATCGTAACGCATGGTGGTGCCGCTCACGCTGATGGCTCGCTCCACGCTGCATCGTCCCAATGGATAGCCCTGCGACATCAGCCAGTGAATGCAATGCTGACGAACCCACTCTTCAGGTGTGAGTGCCACATACGTGCGGCGAACCACATCGTAAATGCGTTCCACAGATCCCGTCAGCTCGGTACGTGCATCAATCGGCGGAAAGATGAGCTCAGGGAACGTAGCCATCGCTATGGCCTCCGGGCTTCGCGTACGTCGCGGATCTTCACGATCAGCATGTACGTAACAAAGAACAGTGCTACGACGTTCGCCCACAGGATGGAGATATCCATCTTGAGTGAGCCGTACGTCAGCCAGAGCAGAATGCCAATGAACATCATCCAGAGCATTCCCAGGCTTAGTTGCGTGACGTGTCCTGTGCGGTACACCTTCCATGCCTGGGGAGCTAACGCGAACGTGGTGCATGTTCCGGCAATCAAGCCGATAATGGTCTCGATAGTTTCGACGGACTCGCTCATTCGAAGCTCCCATGATCTGCACCTCGATAGCCACGCAGAAAGTCGGCGGCAGATGTGCGTTTTTTTCCTGGTAGTTGAAGTTCGTCAATACGAAGGGTACCCTGGCCACACTGCACCAAGAACTCGGTGCCAGAGAGTGTATAGGTAGCCGGGGCGTTCATCGTAGTGGTGGGAACAACTGATGCACGGAGGATCTTGAGTGGCTCACCGTTCCACATCGTCCACGCTCCCGGCTGTGGAGCATGGCCCAAGATCCACTGACGTACCACCGACGCCGGCCAGGTCCAGTTCACCCGCGACGTCTCGCGAAACACCTTTGGTGCCGCCGTTGCGTGGTGATCGTCCTGCACCGTCCCGTGCAGCGACCCACTGAGTAATCCCGAACACGTCTCCACCGCGCAGTGGGCGGCAAGGGGCATGAGTTGCTCGTAGAGTTCACCAGCCGTTGTGCCGTCGGCAATCGGCCAGTGATGTTGCAACAGGATCGATCCAGTATCCACAACGCGATTCAGCAGAAACGACGTGACGCCAGTTTCAGCATCACCGTTGATGATGGCGTGGTTGATGGGTGCAGCACCGCGGTACCGCGGCAGCAGCGAGGCATGGACGTTGAAGGCCCCTACGCTGGCAAGGCTGTAGACAGCCTCGGGAAGGATGCGAAAGGCAATCACGCAGAGTATATCGGGTCGAAGCTCGCCCAGCTGCCGAACGAAGTCCGGATCCTTGAGCGACACGGGCTGGAGGATGGTGGTGATGCCTAGACTGATCGCTGCTTCCTTTACCGCTGAAGCCCGCAATTGCAAGCCCCTTCCCTGAGGCTTATCAGGAACGGTCACGACGGCCACAACTCCAAACTCTCGGTGCACAGCCTCCAGTGCCGGTACGGCAAAGTCTGGCGTGCCCATAAAAACGATGCGAGGCGATTGTTGTTCGGAGGGCATCATGGCTGGGCCTGTTCGAGGTAGCGAAACAGACCGCTCGCGATAGCGGCAACCTGAGCAACGTCTACCGTGGAGTGTAGCTGTGTCCATGTGACAGATGCTGCATACCACCGGCCCTTGGCGCTCTGCGCGAGGTACGTCATGTTGATCGTGCCTGGTTCGCTCCCGCCCTTGTACCCGACGTAGGGCCAAGCGTCGCGTGACAGATTGATCCCGGGATTCACCGCCATGATCTGCAGCACAGGGTCGCTCAAGCTACCCTTGGCCTGATGGTAAAAGTAGGCCATGGCTTTGCACAGCTCGGCGGTAGAAGCAAACCACTCCACGGAGTCTACCAGCACGGGCTGGTCGCTGATCATAGTGCCATCAGGTCCGTACTTCTCGCGGAAGGCCTCCATCGTTGTGCGAAAGGGTACGTTTCGGGAGGGGTCGCCATGGCCCAAGGTGGTCTGGATGTCTTCTACGGTGCTACGTCCCACGATGTGGATCAGGTGATCGGTAGCAGTGTTGTCGCTGATAGAGATCATCTGTGTTGCCAAGGTGTGCAGCGTCATCGGCACACCATGGGGCCACGTGTGGAGCACGCCCGATGGAAGAGAATGCCATGCGCTGTCCAGCGTGATCACGTCGCTCCAGGATCGGCGTCCAGCTGCGATCTGCGACTGCAGTGCACCGAGCACGTACAGTTTAAACGTAGAGCCGATGGGTAGTCGATCATCACCCCGATGTTCGATGATCACGGTGTCGGCCAGAACATCGTACACCGTGATCGAGGCACGCCCTGGCAGTGCTGCAACATCGCGCACGATCGACTCTAGGCTGACCGAGCGTTGAAATGGGGTTGCGATGAAGAAGCCGATAATCAGGTGTGGCGGAGCAGGGGACACCGTCAGCGTGATGGGGTAGACGTAGCCCGAATCCGACACGGCTTCGGC
>JAURGP010000014.1 GCA_030833725.1 Candidatus Kapaibacterium sp.
CAAGACGTGGAAAGGACTGTACATCTTCGACAACCCTGACGATCTGATGAGCCGAACCCTCGACAATCACCATCAGGATGGTATTCGACCCGATGTCGATTCCGGCAGCTGTCACCGAACAGTACCAATCACACGCTCGATAGCGTCGAGAACTTCAGAGGCTGCCTGGAGAATGTTCGTTCCCGGACCAAACACACTGCTGACGCCCATCTCGCGCAACGTTGGAACGTCTGCCGGGGGAATCACCCCCCCAACCACAACGAGGATATCATCGGCATCCTCGAGCGCCAGTGCGTTCTGTAACTGAGGGATGAGCGTGAGATGGCCTGCTGCTTGCGAGGAAATCCCAACAACGTGTACGTCGTTGTCAGCTGCAAGGCGAGCAACTTCTTCGGGCGTTGCGAAGAGGGGACCAATGTCCACATCAAAGCCAATATCAGCAAACGACGTCGCAATCACCTTGGCACCACGATCGTGGCCATCCTGACCGAGTTTGGCCACAAGGATACGCGGCCGACGTCCTACCCGACGCTCAAAGTCTACCACACGCGCATGAAGCCGATCGAACTCGGGGTCGTGGGCATACTGTTGCGCATACACACCTTCAATCGCCATGGTTGTCGCCTCGTAGCGTGAAAACACCTCCGTCATGGCGTCGGTAATCTCGCCAACGGTTGCTCGGACACGTGCACAGTGAATGGCAGCCTCGAGGAGGTTGCCTTTGCCTGTGCGCGCAATACTGGTAAGCTGCTCGAGTGCCTGGTGCACTGCAGATGCACTTCGCGTGGACCGTATCTGCTCCAAGCGAGCCACCTGTGCAGCCCGCACAGCCGTGTTATCGATCGACAGCACATCGATGTCTGGCTCGTCGGCCAGTTCGTATCGGTTGACACCTACAATCACTTCCTCGCCACGGTCGATGCGTGCCTGCCGAATCGTCGCCGACTGTTCAATCCGCATCTTGGGAATACCTGCCTGAATCGCCTTCGTCATACCGCCGGCCTGGTCGACTTCGTGGAGCAGCACGGAGGCCTGCGACACCAACTGGTCTGTGAGCGCTTCAACATAGTACGAACCGCCAAGAGGATCGATCACATCGGTGATGTGTGATTCTTCAGCCAGAATCAGCTGGGTGTTACGGGCAATCCGAGCACTGGTTTCAGTGGGAAGACCCAGAGCCTCATCGAAGGAGTTCGTGTGAAGGGACTGCGTTCCACCGAGCGTTGCCGCCATGGCTTCGATAGTTGTCCGTACAATGTTGTTGTAGGGATCTTGCGCTGTGAGCGACCATCCCGACGTCTGACAGTGTGTCCGGAGCATCAGTGACTGCTCCTTCTTCGGGTGGAAGGCCTGCATTTGCTCGGCCCAGAGTCGTCGCGCTGCACGGAGCTTGGCCACCTCCATGAAGAAGTTCATCCCAATGGCAAAGAAGAACGAAAGCCTCGGGGCAAAGCTGTCGACGTCCATTCCGGCAGCCATGGCCGTTCGTACATACTCAAGGCCGTCGGCGATGGTGTAGGCCAGTTCCTGGACTGCCGTGGCTCCCGCCTCATGCATGTGATAGCCGGAGATCGAAATCGAGTTGAACCGCGGCATCGCCCTAGACGTGTAGGCAATGATGTCGGCAACGATTCTCATCGATGGTTCCGGAGGATAGATGTACGTGTTCCGAACCATGAACTCTTTGAGAATATCGTTCTGGATCGTACCACTAAGCTGTTCCGGAGCAACACCTTGCTCTTCTGCGGCAACAATGAACATCGCCAAGATGGGAATCACGGCGCCGTTCATCGTCATGGACACGCTCATCTCGGAGAGCGGTATGCCATCGAAGAGGATCTTCATGTCTTCGACTGAGTCAATGGCCACACCGGCCTTGCCCACATCGCCTACGACGCGTGGGTGATCGGAGTCATAGCCACGGTGGGTAGCAAGGTCGAAGGCTACAGAGAGTCCGCGCTGACCCGCCGCCAATGCCTTGCGATAGAAGGCATTCGACTCCTCAGCCGTTGAGAACCCTGCATACTGGCGGATGGTCCAGGGACGGTTCGTGTACATGGTGGCATACGGACCACGCACGTACGGGAAACTGCCTGGCATTCCATGACGGTTGCCAAGATCACCAAGATCATCAGCCGTATAGATCGGGCGAACCGGAATACCTTCTGCCGTGTGATGGATGTGCTCTTCCACGGAAGAACCTTTCCATTCCGCCTCGGCTCGTTGTTTCCACGTGTTGAATGATTCTGACATTCCTGGCTGCGACATAGGGCAAATATAGGGTTACCGAGGTGGTGACTTCAACGCGGTTTCCGCCTCGGCATGAGAACCATCGATGTCGTCGAGCGTAAGGACGTACTTGTAGAACTTGACGGCCATTGGACGGTTGTTCAGAGCATCGTAGCTCCGAGCAATGTTCAGGTTCGCCTTCACGGTGAATCCGCTGGTTTCGTCGTCCACAACCTTGCTGGCCTGAGTGCTCTTGTAGAAGTACTTGATGGCCAACTCGTACTCACGTGCTCGCATTCGACCAAGTCCGATGTAGTAGAGCGCCTCGCGAGCAGCATACTCGTCGTAGCCGGGTTGCTTGTCCATGTAGTTCAGTAGGACGGATCGCCACAGAACCTCCATCGTATCGAGTCGTCCAAGTCGTACCAGACACCGACCCAGTGCCCTCTGAAACTCTGGATTCCGTGGAAACCGCGTTGCTAGCTCCAGCGCATACGGATAGGCTCTCTGAGCATCACGTTCAAATGTGAAGTAGGCAGAAACCAAGATGGACTTGGCCTCGACCTCGGCATAACGAGCCTGATTGGCAGCGGCCTTGAGCTGTAACAGCCCTAACGTGCGATCGCCCTTGGGGAGGAACAGCATTGCTGGATTCAAGAGCGGATACTTCTCCGGCATCACGACGGCAAAGTAGTTGTAAAGCCCCGTACCCAACATGATATCGTGGTTGGAAGGGGCGATCTTTTGACACTGCTGCAGAATCTCGAGTCCGTCTTTGCCATCGTTGACAGCATCAAGGTAGGCACCTCGAACTGCGTGATATCGACCACGAAATCCTAAGGCTCCACCCTTGAAGAAGAGAGCTACGACGTCCTGTTCATCCCGGGCCAGAAGCGTATCACATACGGCCAATACCCGATCGATCTTGGTACGAAACACGTCATCGTGACGATAACTGCGTTTGTTGAGCGTGATTCGCCACCAGTCCACCATGGCATCCATGAAGTACGAGGCCGGATGTTCCGGATAGCGTCTCTGGACTTCACTGAAGATGGCCTCAGCCTCCGTGAACTCTACGTTGTACACATGCTGGATGCCACGCTGCACAAGGGAATCAGCGTCGCTGCGCATCATAATCCACTGCGCTGGCAGAGCTGTTGGCAGAACCAACAGTCCACAGGCGATGATCACCGCTCGCAGAGCTCGAGACGGGCGAGACGGACGAATCCAACCGGCAATCACCACAATGATGCCAAGGAGAGCAACGGTCGTTACCAGACCTTGTTCTACGCCAAATGGTCCACTGACCAGCCAGAGGAGAGACGGATCCATCATCGACGTATCAAGTGTGGCCCACCATCCAGTCGATCCCATGCCGCTTACAGCACCGACTACGGCCGCCACAGCAACGTTCCACATCACATGAAAGCCAATAGCACCACCCAGCGAGGCCGTGCGAATGCGCAGGGTGCCCAAGAGCACGCCAGCGATAGCCACGTTGGCAGCCGCAAGTGCCGACACTCCAGGATTCATGAGGTGGGCCGCACTGAACACCACCGCACAGATGCCGACGGCTGCAGCGTCATTCCACCTTCGCCGCAGCCATGAGAACAATGGGCCACGAAACACGAGCTCTTCCAGAACACCTGCGGCAATAACCGTAATGGCAGACCATCCCACCGAGGAGCGACGTACCATCCAGAGGTCCGACCACTCGAAGCGGGCCCCCAGAAGCAGACTCATCACGGCAATAAAGCCGACGCCGGCGAGTGCAAGACCCGCCCCCATGACAACGGCCATCAGATGTGCTCGTACTACCATGGCAACTCAGATACAAACGCAAGCAGTGGGACAGACCCAGCAACAACATACCATCGTGTAGGAGTTTGTCGCAGGTACGATGCGATGAATGCCGAACCAAGAGAGATGGCGACCATCAGGGTCATGCCGTCACTCGGTACGACCGACAGCCACACGGCCGCCAGGAGAACAGCAGTCACGATGCGACGGAAACCCACACCGAATCCCTCACGCTCCATCCACGACCAGATCGTGTCGTGGGTCACCAACACCGGCCACAGCGGTATCAATAGTACAGACGCGGACCCAGTGAGCGCAGAGGTTCGTGGTAGCAACCCACAGGATGCCGTCCGAAGCAACATACCCGCAAAAAGTACCACTGGCAGAGCTTCTTCTCTCAGCGGACTCACGGCAGCACCAATCAGGAGTACAACGAGCAGAATGTGTAACCGAGTGTTCCATGTCAGGAACGTGAGATACGACCGCTCGCGTGAGGAGGGTTGTGTCACTGCTGTTCGGAGGTCCCGAGTGAGGAGATGTATTGACGAATGTACTCGCGCATCGCTTCTTCAACCTCTTCGTGCGCCGTGCCTTTGATCATGTGTGCTAGCTGCGGACAGTACGACGCGTAATCGGCTTCATCGCGACGGCGAATCAGGATTTCATAGTCTTCGGGGTTTGTACTCGTACTACGTTGCATCGTCGAGAGTCCTTGATGTGGTGTGTTAGCGGTAGCGATCAAGACGGTTCTGTACATTGGAGCGTGTAGGGTCCTTTTCGAGGCACATCTTCCACGCGCGGACGGCACCATCAAGATCACCAAGTTGCTCAAGAATGAAGCCAAGATGCTCATAGTGAGTGGCACTTCCTCCAACCTGAATGGCCCGCTCGATGAAGAGCCGGGCTTCCGAGTACTCGCCGCGCTGGTAGAGAACCCAGGCGTAGGTGTCGAGGTAGGCTGGAAGATCCGGGTTCTGCTGGAGTGCGCGGTACGACCAGATGCGAGCCTTGTCCAGATCGCTGCCTTGCTCGGCCAGCATGTAGGCATAATTATTCAAGGCCATCGGATTCATCGGGTCGAGCTGCAGTACCATGGCGTAACAGGCCATCGCACTGTCGGCCTGCTCCATTCGATCGTAGATCGAACCCAGCTGTAACCACACATCCGTAAGGCTTGGATCCAGTTCGAGCGCAACGTAGTAGTAGGGGAGTGCCTGGTCAACGTCGGGTACCGACACATACGCGTCGCCGATTGCCTGTAAGTACCGAGGATTAGCGGCGTGAAGGGGCTGCCACGTCAGCAACAAGGATGCGGCCATGGAGGGATATCCAAAACCGAGCACCATACCAGCTTGCTGCATGAGGGCATCAGCATCATACTGCACCATCTCTGAGGCCATCTCCACAGCCTGTAGCCCCCTGTCGCGATCTCCAATAGAGAGTGCAACAGCAGCAGCCAGCGACGTAAGAGGATAGGATTGAGAAAATCGTGCGCATGCACTATCAACAATGCGTTGAGTTTCCGACAGGTGTAGCTGTGCCACCAAGCTATCCTGAAGCAGACTCTGCAACAGTGTGCCCCATACAGCGGTCGCTGACGAGCCGTCAAGGGGTGAGCGCTTCCAGTCCACGGCAACGGAAACGGCATCACTCACCCGACCGGCACTCACGTACGATTCAATCAATCGCGCCGACAGTTCCACATTGCGTCGATCAAGGGTTCGTCCTTTTTCCAGGGTTTCGATAACCGCCCCCTGATCACGTAGGCGATCATACAGTCCGGCAATGCGAAGGTAGAGTTCCGGCGATGGGTCGTCGGTTGCGAGCCGCTCGAATACTCCGATGGCTTTGCGCGCATCGCGCGGTTCGTACAGCCGAGCTAATGTATAGAGTTGTCGACGCGTTGGTTCGAGCTGTAGGATGCGCTCATAGGCTACGATGCCGTCGTCGTACCTCCCCGAGGCAATGTGGAGCTCCGCAAGCAACTCCCACGCCTCACTTCTGACGGAATCCCGCGCTAAGGCAAGCTGTACGTACGTTTCAGCGCGATCGAGCTTCTTGAGTTCGATATATGATCGAGCAATCGCCACCAAGGTGACAACGGCAGAATCGAACCGGAGGGATTCCTGAAACTCGAGTATGGCTTCAGCATGGCGGTTGCCTTGAAGCTGGAGAGTGGTGCCGGCGATGAAGTAGCGACGTGCCGTGCGGACACGGTCTGTAGAATCTTGAGCGTCTGAAGGGGCACCAACGGAAGCACGTGCCGTGGAGAAGCTCGCAACAGCAAGGATGATCGTGCAAAGAAACGTCAGGACCGGTGTCATGGTTATCATATTGAGCGTGAAAAAGGCCGCACGTTGGCGGCCTTCCTCTTCTATGCTTGCACGACGTTCTACGAAATGAGACGGCCGTTATTTTGCGGCACGCTTCTTCATTTCGGTGTACCCCACCTTGTCGAGTGTCTTCAGGGCGCGGGCCGTAGCCTTCACCGTTACCCACCGACCTTCTTCGGGTACCCACACACGCTTCTTCTGAATGTTCGGAAGAAAACGGCGACGCGTCTTGTTGTTAGCGTGCGATACGTTGTTACCGTACATCACACCAACGCCGGTAAGCTCACAGCGACGAGACATGGGACTAACTCCAATTCCTGGTTGACTTAATACAAGACTACAAACTTATACACACTTTATCTCCTAAGCAAGCACTGTGCCAGCTCTATACACACCTGTGTGTTGGTTACCGTAGGGAGGAAGTCCGTCTTGAGCCGTACTTTTGGGGTTGCCATATGCCCAAGCCCCCTACAAACCCAGCCGTCATCAGTATTCGTGGAGCCCGAACGCACAATCTGCGTGGGGTTGATGTGGATCTTCCACGCAATGCATTGATCGTGGTCACGGGTGTAAGTGGATCGGGAAAGTCATCCCTAGCCTTCGATACACTCTACGCAGAAGGGCAACGACGCTTTGTGGAGTCGCTCAGCTCCTATGCGCGGCAGTTTCTGGACAAGATGCAGAAGCCGGACGTGGAGTCGATCTCCGGGCTTCCTCCAGCCGTGGCCATCGAGCAACAGACGTTTTCGCGTAATCCGCGATCAACCGTTGGTACAACGACCGAGGTCTACGACTACTTGCGTTTGCTATACGGTCGGATTGGCATTGTGCTGGACAAAGATACCGGCGACGTTGTCCGAAAGGATACGCCGGATCAGTCTGCGGCAGTGGTTATTCAGCAATGGCGTGGTGAGCGTGTCTACGTCTTGGCAGAACTGCCGCGCGAACATGCCACCGTAGGGACCGTCACGGAGGGATTAGCTGAGCGGGGATATAGCCGGGTTGTGTTCGGGAGCTCGACCGAGATCACAGAACTGCGTAACCTCGACGCTCTGCCAGTGGATGAAGACATCTTTGTCCTTGTAGATCGTCTCGTTCCGGATACCGACGACGACAGTCGATCGCGACTGACCGATTCACTGGAGGCGGCTTTTTCCATTGGAGATGGTCGCGTTGTGATCAGAAACGTGAGCACGAGCACCGAAGATCTGTTCTTTTCCACACGCTTCGAGTCGGCGAAAACGCGAACACAGTACATCGAGCCGGAACCACGGCTCTTCAGCTTCAACAATCCCTTCGGTGCCTGTCCGGTATGCCAGGGATTTGGCAGAAGTGTTGGAATCGATCTGGATCTGGTAGTTCCGGATCGCGCACTGTCGCTAAAACGGGGTGCCCTGCATCCGTTTCGCGGTGAGGCATTTGCCAGTCACCTCCGTAGCCTGTTGAAAGAAGCGCAGCGGGCCCGGATCGACATCAATGCTCCCTTCAGCACGCTGTCACCCGATCAGGTCCACCAGATCATGCATGGTGTTGGAGAGTACATCGGCATCAACAGATTCTTCAAGATGTTGGAAGACAAGGCCTACAAGACGCACTACCGCGTGATGCTCAGTCGGTACCGGGGCTATACACGCTGTGCGGCCTGCGATGGTTCACGACTTCGTACTGCAGCGCGCCAAGTGTTCGTTGGTGGAAAAAACCTTCCACAGGTAGTTGCCATGACGTTGGTCGATGCCGCTGTACACTTCCAGTCACTTGAGCTTTCGCCTACTGAATCGGACATCGCTGGCACCATACTTCAAGAAATTCGCTCACGACTGCAGCTCCTCTGCGACATCGGCCTAGAGTACCTTACGCTGGATCGCCTCTCCCACACGTTATCGGGCGGTGAATCACAGCGGATAAACCTGGCAACCTCACTAGGATCAGCGCTCGTAGGTACGCTGTACGTCCTCGATGAACCGAGCATCGGACTCCACCCGCGCGATACGGGGCGGCTGATCTCCATTCTTCAACGACTGCGTTCCCTCGGGAATACCGTTGTTGTTGTTGAGCACGACCCGGACATTATTTCTATGGCCGACGTTATCGTTGATATCGGGCCAGGAGCTGGCGAGCACGGTGGAACGGTGATTGTTGCCGGATCGCGTGCTGAAATCCTTGCTCACCCGACGTCTCTCACGGGGCAATACCTCCGCGGAGAGTTGCGCGTGAGCCATGGCCGCAGCGGCCGCAAAGCATCGAAGAAACAACTCATTGTACGCAATCCTCGACACCACAACCTGGTAGGCGACGACGTTGCGATTCCTCTGGAGCGGCTCACCGTTGTGACCGGCGTTTCAGGGTCGGGAAAGAGTTCGTTCGTCCATGGTGTTCTGTATGGGAATGTTGCACGGATCTTTGGAACGCATCCCGGCGAGGTAGGCTCTTGCAACGGTATCGAGGGACTGGCTGCCATCGAAGGCGTAGAGCTGATCGACCAGTCGCCGATTGGTCGATCAACGCGATCTACACCGGCCACGTACACCAAGGTCTACGACCATATCCGCGATGTGTTTGCAGCAACGCAGGCCGCCCGCCAACTTGGCTGGAAAGCCGGGCACTTCTCGTTCAACGTCAAGGGTGGTCGCTGTGAAATGTGTGAAGGGGAGGGAAGTGTCACCATTGAGATGCAGTTCCTGCCAGATATCCAGCTCCCCTGTGAAAGCTGCCATGGCTCGCGTTTTAAGCGCGAGGCGCAGCAGATTCTCTACAATGGCAAGAGCATCGTGGATGTCCTGGCCATGACGGTCAGCGAGGCCATGGAGGTGTTTGCCAGCCATCCGCGAATCGTGAACAAGCTGCAGATCCTGATGGATGTCGGCCTGAGCTACTTGCGCCTAGGGCAGTCCTCCACCCATCTTTCTGGTGGAGAGGCTCAGCGCCTGAAACTGGCCGGGCATCTAGACGCCAGTGCATCCTCGGGACCACGCCTGTTCATTTTTGACGAGCCGACGACAGGGTTGCACCTCCACGATGTTGCGGCGTTACTCACCAGCTTCCAACGTCTGGTTGATGCTGGCCACACGGTGGTGCTCATTGAACATCACGTGCACGTGATTGCGGCTGCCGATTGGATTATCGACATGGGCCCGGAAGGGGGCGCTGGCGGCGGGCGCGTTGTAGCCACCGGTACGCCAAAGCAGTTGGCGAAGATCAAGAACAGCTACACCGGTGCCGCACTGCGAGAGTTCTTCACCAACGTGGATACGGAAGCATGAGGCATCTCACTCGCGTCGGAGTACCACTGATCGTGATGGCCGCCGTTGGATGGTATCTTCTGTCGACCGTCAATGTAGGACAGTTGTGGTCTATTCTGGACCGCACCTCGTGGTGGCTGTTGGCCACCTCCATACCTATCATCCTGTTGAGCCACGTCTTGCGTGCCGAACGGTGGATCACGCTTCTGCACTCCGATGCGACGCCTCGATTCTTCAAACTGTTCAACGGCATCATGATTGGCTACGCCGCCAGCACCATCATTCCCCGCAGTGGGGAAGTGATACGTCCTTTGGTGGTAAGTCTACAGTCGCGCATGGGATTCTCGGTGTTGATGGCAAGTGTTATGGTGGAACGTGTGCTCGATGTTCTCACGCTCCTATTTGCCGTGGGACTGATCCTCGTCGTCTATCCTGAAGCACTCCAGATGGTCATTCCAGGTGCAACCACCACAACGATCATCTTAACGTTTGCCGTTCCAGCTCTGGTCCTTACCGTGCTGTTACTTGCAACGGTCTTCATCGACCTTGAACGACACCTCGGAGGAGTACTTCAACGCATCCATCCTACCCTGGCCAGATTTGCGATCAAGGTGTTTCACAGTATTCGCGAGGGTGCCAAGGTTCTCACCAGTCCACGCGAGTGGATCCATGTTGGTATTTCGTCGATCCTGATGTGGACGTTGTACGCCCTCCCACTCTACCTGGTGCTGGAGG
The DNA here is from genome assembly GCA_030833725.1 of Candidatus Kapaibacterium sp. Lineage (GTDB taxonomy): Bacteria > Bacteroidota > Ignavibacteria > Kapaibacteriales > Kapaibacteriaceae > OLB6. The sequence goes on from JAURGP010000014.1 coordinate 10,337, forward strand.
CCATGCCGTGGACCCACGAGATGCACTTTACGCTCTTGGACGGCTTCCTCTTGCTGGTGATTACGGCTACGGGCGTGACCGTTGCCCCAACGCCGGGTGCCGTTGGAGTGTATCAAGGGTTTGCCCAGGTTGCGATGGTATCCCTGTACGGCACCACACCAACCGAGGGGCTGGCGTTCGGCATGGTAGCATGGCTTCTGAACTATGGCGTTGCGTTAGTTGTTGGAGGCGTGTGTCTGGCGGTGGAACTCAATGGCGGACTAAGCTGGAAGCAGCTCACACGAGGATCATCAGAATCGCAACCATCACCAGAGCCAGAGGCCTAGTTTTGTAAGCAAGGTCTCACCTCCTTAGGGTCCTTTTCTTAGCATCTCTTCTCCCTCATTTTTCCTTCATTTCTCCATCATTTCTCATCCTTCATCAGCATCGTATGACATCCACCGCAATATCCACTGACGTGATCATTATCGGGGCAGGACCCTGTGGGTTGTTTACCGTTTTCGAAGCAGGTCTGCTGAAGTGGAAGTGCCACTTGATCGATTACCTACCCACACCGGGGGGGCAGTGCGCTGAAATCTATCCGAAAAAGCCCATCTACGACATCCCTGGCTATCCCTCTGTACTGGCAGGGGACCTCATCGACAATCTGATGGAGCAGGCGAAGCCCTTTTCGCCAACGTTCTCGCTTGGAGAGCGTGCTGAAAGCCTCGAGAAGCTGCCCGACGGTTCCTTTCGGGTAACAACCAGCCGGGGGACCGTCGTGACGGGTTCCACCGTGTTTCTGGCAGGGGGCTTGGGGTGCTTTGAGCCTCGGAAACCCACCATCGACAACATCGCTCACTTCGAAGATCGCGGTGTGGAATACATCGTCCGGGATCCGGAACTGTACCGCAACAAGAAGGTGGTGATTGGCGGCGGGGGAGACTCAGCACTGGACTGGACCATCGTCCTAGCATCTATTGCCTCCGAAGTCACACTCGTGCATCGCAGCCAGACGTTCCGAGCAGCACCGGATTCGGTCGCAAAGGCGCAGGCACTAGCCGCCGAGGGTACGATCCGCATGATCACCGACGGCCAGGTGAGCAGTGTCCACGGAGCCTACCACGGAGCCGACCACGACGCCAACCAACTCGCCGGTGTTACCATCACCCTGAATGATGGTACCACCGAAGAGCTCGCCGTCGATCACTACGTACCACTGTTTGGACTGTCGCCAAAGCTGGGCCCCATTGCGGGTTGGGGACTAGGTATCGAAAAGAATGCCGTGTCAGTAGATCCAACGACCTACATGACGTCGGTAGAGGGTGTCTATGCTGTTGGCGACATTGCCGAATACCCGAACAAACTCAAGTTGATTCTGAGCGGTTTTCACGAAGCGGCGCTGGCACTCCACGTGGAATACCAGCGCCAGCATCCGGAAAAGAAGCACGTCCTGAAGTACACTACCGTGACAGGCATCAGCGGGATGTAACATTCCGCCCTACCAGCTCAACGTCGAGCTGTACTCAGCGGAACACTGCGAAGAACCTGGGCCAACGATAGCATCACCGCTGTGTAGGCCCAGGTACTTACGATACCGTTCAAGAGGAAATTGCCGCCATCCCGGTAGAAGGCCATTCCTGCTGCGTAACACGCAGCGAGACCCTCTACGGTCATTGGATAGAAACCGCCTTGGAGCCACACGGCAAAGTTGGTCACCAGAAAGAACCCTACGCCAGCTACGGTACCACCCAGAACGGTCGTCCGCAGCACTGACGCATCGTGAAACCTACGACCGTATACCGTCATGGCCACCAGAGAGCCGTAGACAGCCCACTGTGTTGGGTGCACAGCATATTCCCAACCTAGAAACACTCCCAGCGCAAGATCGCTAAGAATCATTGCCGCCAATGGGATAAATGCAGCGAGCTTTCTCGTTGGCAGCGTAGCACCACCGACGAGCGCTAGGGCCATCACTGGCGTCACGTTCGGCCAGTGCGGAATCAACCGACTCAATGCAGCAACGGCAATCACCGTGGCAACCGTTACGATCGTTCGTCGCTGGGATGAACTAAACGTAGAACCGTTCGTGACATTCATAGGAGGGAAACCTTTGGAAACAACTTACTTTACATAATGCTGATTATATCCAACACGTGCGACGATCCGTGCAAGCGGGTTACTGTCGAACAGCCAGTGCTTCGGTGACCTTATCGGCTGCATCCTGCAACGTTGCGGCCACCAAGAAGTTCAATCCGGACGCCTGCAGAATGTCGCGAGCTTCTTCGGCGTTGGTTCCGTCGAGGCGCACAATCACAGGAACGTCCACCTTGACTTGTTCCAAGGCCTTCAGAATGCCGTTGGCCACACGATCACATCGAACAATACCACCAAAGATGTTGATCAGGACGGCTTCGACATGCGGATCACTCATCATGATGCGGAAGGCGTTAGCAATACGCTCGACGTTGGCGCCGCCGCCAACGTCAAGGAAGTTAGCCGGCTCACCACCAGCCAGCTGAATGATGTCCATGGTGCCCATGGCCAATCCGGCTCCGTTTACCATGCATCCCACGTTGCCATCGAGCTTGATGTAGTTCAGATCGAACTTGCCAGCCTCGACTTCCAGTGGATCTTCTTCTTCAATGTCGCGCAAGGCAGCATAATCTGGATGACGGAACAACGCATTGTCATCGAAGTTCAACTTGGCATCAAGTGCAATGAAATCACCTGAGCCAGTCTCTACTAACGGGTTGATTTCCAACATGCTACAGTCCATCTGCTCATACGCCGTGTACAGCTTCTGGATGAAGCTCACAAAGCTTTTCAGCCCCTTATCCTTCAATCCTAGACCAAAGGCCAGCTGGCGCGCTTGATATCCCTGCAGTCCCAGGAGTGGATCAATGTGGATTTTTAGGATCTTCTCTGGGCTGTGCTCTGCTACTTCCTCGATATCCATGCCGCCTTCGGTAGACACCATGATCAGGTTCTTGCCTACCTGACGGTCCAACAGGATCGAACAGTAGTACTCGTGCGCAATGTCACATCCCTCTTCGATCAGGACGCGCTTGACAATCTTACCGGCCTCACCGGTTTGAATTGTTACGAGGCGATTCCCGAGCAAACCCTTCGCAACGTTGTACGCTGTATCGGCAATATTGCTGCTCATGCCCGGATGAATCACCGTAACGCCACGCAGCTGCGATCCACCTACCATGATGGGTTCGTTGGTCGTGGCATCATGGACAGTTCCCTTGCCTCGTCCGCCGGCGTGAATCTGCGCTTTTACAACAACAACCTTCACGCCATGCTGCGCAAAATCGCTGTGCGTAACGGCACCTGCGTCTTCGGCCGAAAACACGGCTCTGCTGCGCAACACCGGCACATTGAATGATTTCAACAGCTCTTTGGCCTGATACTCATGAATGTTCATTGGATCCTCTCGCCGTTCAGGGCACGTGACGTAATTTGACGTTCGAAGCCACAAAGTTACCAAACCCGCAACGACCACACCAACGTACGTTTTCACCATATGCGAATTGGCCTCCCCTACCTCCTCGTGCTTGTTATCGGCATTGTTTGGATCTCCGTCCAACCACTGCTCGAGGATCGGTCGCTCGGTACGCCCGGCAACCCCATCAAAATCATGCTTACTCCGTCGACCGATGCGCAGGCCATCATTCAGAATGGTGATCTCTTGGCCGCATTCATTCAGGATCGGACGGGTTTATCGGTGCGGGTGGAGGTACCGAACTTCTACATTACCGTTGTGGAGGCCTTTGGCACCGATCGCGCCGATGTGGCCATCATGAATACGTTTTCGTACCTCCTGGCGCATGCGAAGTATGGTGCCAACGCCGTCCTGCGCGTGACTCGTCGGTACGGCGAACTGAGCTACCGTGGTGAGATCATCGTGCGAGCGGATCGTGGAATCGACTCGCTTCCTCAACTCGAGGGCAAGACCATCGCCTACGTGGATCCGTCGTCCACCTCGGGCTACATCTATCCCAAGGAGCTGCTGCGCGAACACAACATCACCACCAAGGAGGAGATGTTTGCACAGGGCCACAACCAGGTGGTCATGAAGGTCTACCAGGGTGATATCGATGCAGGAGCCGTGTTCTATTCGTCACCCGATACGGTTACTGGTGAACAGCTTGATGCTCGTTGCAAGGTGGCGACGTCCTACCCGGACGTCTACGATGTGGTGAAGATTCTTGCCTTAACTCGGGAGATTCCCAATGACCCAGTGGTTGTTCGCAAGGGGCTTCCAACCGAGATCCGCGACGCCGTAATCAAGGCGCTTCTCGAGTTCCAACAATTGCCAGAAGGACCGGCTGCGTTGATGGAGATTGCTAGTATCGAGGGTTTTGTACCCACGACTGACGCAGCCTACGGAGACGTACGGTCGCTCGTTTCGAAGTACGGCATCAACCTTGAGGACGCGCTGAAAAAGAAGAAGTGATGTTCGCCTACGTACCGCCTACTTGCGGAACATCCGAATCAACGACGAAATCGTACGCACAGCGCCGCTTAGGGTGGACGTGATATCATCCACAGTTGGGCGCAGACTACTTACCACCTGTTGCTCCATGGCCCGTACGTCTTCCGTGATTGCACGTAACGTAGCCGTGCTGACGGCCACATTCCGCATAGCAGACTGTACATCATCGACCACGGGCAGCACACGCTGCTTCAGGTCCCGCACATCGGAGCTCACGTCTTCGAGCGTAAGGACTGCTCGTTGCATCTCGCGCAGTGCACGTACAGCAACGATGGCTAGCGTCACGCAGAGCACAGTGATGGCTACCAATGCCAGAATACCAAAGACGAGAAGTGCAGTGTTCATAGGTTGACAGTGTCGTTGATGTTATCGCTGGTGTTATCGCTAGTGTTACCGTTCCGACCCTTCTCGTTTGGCTCCTTCAGCGCGACTGCGAGCGTCACGTAGCACCTGCTCGGCATTCGACAGCAGCGATTCGGCTTGTTGTCGGGCTGATGAGACGATCCGTTCCGCCTTCATCCGTCCTTCATTGACAACATCATCGACAGCGTCGTCGACAGCACGGTGAAGGACATCGCCAGCGCGATTGACTGTGGCTTCCACAGCCGTGGCCTCGTTGGCCAACATCTCCTTGGCCCTGCCAATCAGGTCTTCGGACGTGTCGGCAAGATCTTTGCGCAATTCCTTACCAGACTTCGGCGCAAAGAGGAGAGCAAGTACGGCACCAGCCAACCCGCCAATGACGGCGCCTGCCAGAAACCCAGTGAAGGGGCTTTGATGTCGGGATTCCATACTTCGACCTTGATGAGGTGTAGTGGAGATTACCAGCCTTCTGTCAGCGTAACGGCATGCCCCTGAGCACGGAGAATGAACTCAATGAACTCGCGCACGGCACCGTGTCCTCCAGGCAGGCTGCAGACGAAGTGCGCACTCTGCCGTATGGTTTCTACGGCGTCCGACGGACAGCCAGCCAGGGCACACACACGCATGACGGGACCATCGTTGACGTCGTCACCAATATACGCAACGGCATCAAGTGCCACCCCGGCCTGAGTGGCCAACGACGTAAGTGCTGCCGTTTTATCGTGCGAGCCAAGGACAATGTGATCGATCTTCAACTTCAGTGCACGCTGTTGGGCGATGATCGAGTGTTCGCTGGTGATGATGGCTGGCACCAGTCCCGCGCGTTGGAGCAGGGTGATTCCCATCCCATCGCGCGTGGAGAAGCGCTTCATCATCTCCCCTTCCATCCCGTAGTACATGGCACCATCCGTAAGGGTACCATCTACATCCATCACCACCATCTTGATCCGTTCAGCACGCTCTTGGAGTGTCATTCGGTCAGCCCCCTGCAGATTGCAACGTAGATTTGTGTGTACATCCAATACCATCTAACGAACGAAACTACAACGAGAGCTCCATGCCGACACGCTATGTTCTGGTGACCGTGAACATTCCCGAGGAGCAGCACGACGTTGCCACGGCCATCCTGACTACCTACCCGATGCTTGGGATCGAGGTTGGAATGGACAGCCTGACCGTCTGCTTTGATCAGTCCGATTGGGATCCAGCCTACGAACAGCAGATTCTCGAGGATCTTGCTGCCGCCAGCGTCTCAGCAACCATGGGCCTTGTAGGTACCGAGGAAGATCAGAACTGGAATGCTGAATGGGAAGCCAGCATCGATCCGGTGATTGTCAATGATCGCATTGCCATCGTGCCAGAGTGGCGGGAATCGGAGTTCGACGTCCCGTTGAAACTCGTCATTACGCCGAAGATGTCGTTCGGCACTGGGCACCATGCCACAACGCGCATGATGTGCCGATTGATGGAGCACCGTGTGCAGGCCGGTGACACGTGGGTGGACGTTGGGACTGGAACGGGTGTACTGGCCATTCTGGCCGTGAAGCTCGGTGCGCGTCACGTTCTGGCCTTCGACAACAACGAATGGTCGGTGCTGAATTCAGAAGAGAACATCCTCAAGAATTCGTGTGAAGGGGCTATTGATCTTCGACAGGATGAACTGGGATCAATCGAACTCCCCCACTGCGACGGATTAGCCGCCAACCTGTATCGCCACCTTGTGATTCCCTACTCGGCTGACTTTGTCAACGCTGTCAAACCCGGTGGATGGATCATCGTTTCGGGCATACTGAAGTATGATGCCGACGACGTGATCGCTCCATTTCTGGCCCTTGGATGTTCTCTCGATGAGCGGATCGATGAAAGCGAGTGGTGTGCCATCGCCTTCCGTACGCCAACTGCACCATCCGCATCATGACCTCGCCGAAGCGCTCCAACACTTGGATCTACGCCGCAGCAGCTCTCTTTGGTGTTGTTCTGTTGTTGCTAGTCGTCAACGGTGGGATGTGCGAGAGGTACAACCGTAAGATGCAGCGGCAACAGTTGATGCGTCAGTACCTTGATTCCATTCGTGCCGAGGAGCAGAAGCGCTTCCTCGACTAACTCCCTTGTGCACCGTATGGCCACCGTTCGAACACACTCTTACAGCATCATCGATCGTGTGCAGCATGCCAACCTCGTTGTGCAGGCCGCCCAGCGCTTAACTGCTGACCGTCGCGTACGGATAAAGAACCTCGTTGGATCATCAAAAGCGATCCTGGTTGCAGCGCTGTACCAGTTGGGAGAGGTTCCCATGGTTGTCCTTGCCTCTGACGACCGTAGCAGCGACGATTGGACGCACGATCTCGGTGTGCTGCTGCGGGAGGCCTCCATCACAACAGTCCATCGACCGCATGCATCTTCCGGACGTCTGGATCTTGGAAGTTTACGTCACGATGAAATCGACGCCCTGTTGAAGGTACAATACGCTACCCGCTCCCTCACCGTGGTTACATCCGCAGCACTAGGTGCACGGATGCCATCGCAGCAGTCCTTGGCCCAGTATCAACGTGAACTTCATCGTGGTCTACACCTACCCTACGAGTCCTTTGTAACGGAGCTGGCCATCAATGGGTACGAGCGCGTGGACTTTGTTGGGAAGCCAGGTGAGATGTCCGTTCGTGGGGGAATCGTCGACCTCTACCCTGCCGGATGGAGCAATCCCCTGCGCATTGAGTTCTGGGGAGACGACGTAGACTCCATCCGTGAGTTTGAGCCCCTTTCCCAGAGATCCATTCGTGAACATGATCGGGCGACGGTCCTCACACACGTGTTCCACGACGATGATGAACAGCTCACTGCCACCGTACTGGATCATCTTCCTCCGGATACGGTGATCGTGTACGACGGTCCATTAACGGTAGAAGAATCTTCTATCGTTGAAGCATTGAAGACGTTCCCCACCTTAGAGATTAATCCACTCGGAGACGCCGATCTGACAACGGCCACCAAGCCACAGCCATCGGTAGCTGGTTCGATCGAACAGATGTTGCAGCAGGCTGCTGCCTTACAACGTTCAAGTGTACACGTGTTCCTTGGTGCCGATGGTAAGGCAGCATCGCACAGACTCATCGAGCTCTGCGAGGGAGTCACCGATCATGTTGAGGAGGAGAGTGAAGAGCGTGCGCTCGGCTTCCATCGCGCGATGAACGGCATGGAGTGGCTGCCGGCTTCACTCAGCCAGGGTTGTACGTGGAACGAACTTGGTATTGCCGTGTGGTCGGAGCATGAAGTGTTTGGCCGACAGCGTGCCCAGCGGCGATCCAAGCGATCAGAGTCTGGCATCACGATTCGTGAGATACAGCAGCTGCACAAAGGTGAGTTCGTTGTGCACACCGACAAGGGTATCGGCCAGTTTGACGGTCTTACGACCATCGATATCAACGGAAGTCAGGTGGATTGTGTGCGCCTCCTCTTTGCCGGTGGCGACGTGCTGTATGTCCATTTGAACTACGTCCACAAGCTATCGAAGTTCAGTGCCGAAGAGGGGTCCGTGCCGAAGCTATCGAAGCTTGGCACAGCAGAATGGGAGCGCAAAAAGGCCCGAGCGAAGAAGCGGATTAAGGATATTGCGCGCGACCTGATCACCCTGTATGCTCAGCGCAAGGCACAACCAGGCTACGCCTTCCCAGAGGATACGATCTGGCAGAAGGAGTTCGAGGCATCGTTTCAATACGAAGACACAGCCGACCAGGCAAAGGCAACGGCAGAGGTCAAGGCCGACATGGAACAGTCAGCTCCGATGGACCGACTGATCTGTGGTGACGTAGGATTCGGCAAAACCGAGATTGCTATTCGCGCGGCCTTCAAGGCAGCTCAGGCTGGCAAGCAGGTTGCCGTTCTCGTGCCAACAACGATTCTGGCACAGCAGCACTACATGACCTTCTCTGATCGGTTGCGTCGCTACCCTGTGACCATTGAGGTTCTGTCGCGGTTTCGCTCGAAAGCTGAACAGCGAGACGTACTCCAGCGATTGGCCGAGGGGAAGGTCGACATCATCATCGGCACGCATAGGCTGCTAAGCGCCGACGTGCAGTTCCGTCAGTTAGGTCTGCTGATTGTTGATGAAGAGCAGCGATTTGGGGTTTCCGCCAAGGAAAAGCTCCGCGCACTGCGCACTACGGTGGATACGCTTACCTTGACCGCCACGCCGATCCCTCGTACGCTGCACTTCTCGCTGATGGGTGCTCGCGACCTCTCCGTGATTGAGACGCCGCCACGAAACCGCCTACCGGTGGAAACCGAGATCATTGAGTGGGATGACGACCTGCTGCGTGAGGCACTGCAGCGTGAATGCGATCGCGGCGGGCAAACGTTCATCGTAACCGACAAAATTCATGACATGGAGCAGCTGATCACACGGATCCGCATGCTTGCTCCCACTTTGCGCATCACGATGGCCCACGGACAGTTGCCTACCGAGGAGCTGGAAGACGTCATGGAGGCCTTCCTTGAACGAAAGTACGATGTGTTAGTGGCCACCAAGATCATCGAATCCGGCTTGGACATTCCCAACGCCAATACGATGATTGTCTATCGCGCCGATAACTTCGGCCTTGCCGAGCTCTACCAGTTGCGAGGCCGTGTTGGACGCTCGAACGTCCAAGCCTACTGCTACCTGCTGATTCCACCTGTCCATACCATCTCTCGGATAGCCCTGCGCCGGCTCCAGGCGCTCGAAGAGTTCACTGATCTCGGAAGCGGTTTCCAGCTGGCAATGCGGGATCTTGAGCTGCGTGGTGCCGGGAATCTCTTAGGGGGCGAACAGAGTGGTTTTATCATGGACATGGGATTTGAACTCTACCACAAGATTCTCGACGAAGCTGTCGACGAACTCCGCACGGAAGAGTTTCACGAGCTGTTTGGAACATCCACCGCTCGTGAGCGCCGGCCGTCCTTTACCAACGAAGACGTTGCCATCGAGCTAGATGTTGACGCCCTGTTGCCGAAGTCGTGGATACCGACCGATACCGACCGCTATGAGGCGTATAAGACCTTGTACAACGCAACACGTGATGCCGATGCCGACGCCGTGTTTGCTGACCTCCGTGATCGGTTCGGAGCGTTACCGGCAGATGCCGAACATCTGTGGTATGCTGTGCGGTTGCGCATCGCAGCACTTCCAACTGGCTTTGTGCGATTGCGCCTGCAGCACACATCGCTCTCGATCGAACTACCGCCAGAATCGCAGACCACTTACTATGAAACGGCATTCCAGCGGATCTTGAGCTGGATGGCAGACAAACCCAACATCCGTTTTGTGCAGCATGGCAAACGATTGTTGCTTGAGGTAGAGCTGGCACGCCGCGATGATGCCATCAATGTTGTCTCCTCGATCGCTGCGGCAATCCTAGCAGAGGAGGCCGTATGATCGTGTTGGCACTGGAAACAACTGGAGACACGTGCGGAGTAGCTTTAGCCTCGTGTACGTCGGCAGGAATGAACCTGATCGAGCTGCGAGAGGTGTTTGGCAGCAACGTCCATGATGCCCGCATCGCAGAGCTTACGCAGGGTGTGCTGTCGGGAGGCAATGTGTTGATCGAAGATGTCGATCTCGTGGCTGTTAGCGCAGGACCGGGTTCCTTTACGGGAACGCGCATCGGCGTGTCGTTTGCCAAGGGGCTTACCCTCTCGGGGCGTCCACAGCTGATGCTGGTGGACACGGCCCGAGCACTGGCTGGAGCAGCTCACGAGATTGCCATCGCTGCAGGTAGACGGGGTGTCATGGTAGTGATTCCGTCGCACCAGGACATGGTGTACACCGACTCCTACGTTCTTGCGGACACGGGTGATCTTGTGCGGTCGCCGTTTGATTCACCACGACTACAACGTATCTCCGAGATCGAAGAACACTGTTGCGACGAACGCGTACTCGTATGCGGACCAGGGGCTGGCGCCTGTACGCCATCACCGATAAGTGGGCTTACACGGCTCTCGGCCAGGTTCATCGCCCGCGAGGCGTGTCGGCACCCAGTGTTCGACAACCCTCTCACCGCCGAACCGCTCTACCGACAAGAATTCAAAGGGCGCTACTGACGAAGTCTCGTGCGTAGCGCCCTTGAGTGATCGAGCTCCGATTATTGTGCGGCCAGCTTGCGAGACGGATCAGAAAGCGCCGAAAGGAAGGCCACGATAAGGTCGCGGTCCTTGGTCTCCAGCTTCCGACCGAGTTGGTGCCACGCCATCGACGTCACAGCAGAATCCAGCGTAGGAATCGAACCGTCGTGATAGTACGGTGCCGTCAGAGCCACGTTACGCAAACTTGGCACCTTGAACATCAGGCTGTCAGCAGGGTCCTTGGTGACTTCGTACCGACCAGCATCCTTGGAGTCATACGGGTTCACCAGTCCGAGTTTTTGATACATCGACCCACCAAAGGTTGGGCTCACGTGGCATGTGATGCATCCGGTGGAGATGAACGTCTGCAAACCGCGCTTTTCAACGTCGGTGAGTGCCGACGATGTTCCGGAGACGTAGTCGTCGTAGCGTGACTTGGACACGAGCGTACGCTCAAAGGCAGCAATAGCTGTTGCAACGTTATGGTACGTGATCGGCTGCTTGGCCTGTGGAAACGCTGCAGCGAAGGCCGTCTTGTACTCGTCGATGGCAGATAGGCGGTCTTCCACATCCTTTTCGCTGGCCATGGCCATTTCCGCTGGATTCAGAATCGGACCCTTGGCTTGCTCAACAAGATCCGCAGCACGTCCATCCCAAAACTGGACGAAGTGGAAACCAGCGTTCAACACCGTAGGTGAGTTGCGCGTACCGGGTGTACCATGTGCACCTGGCGAAGTAGGCAGATTGTCGACGCCCGACTTTCCTCCATCCACCATGTGGCAGGAGTTGCACGACTGTGTGCCAGTTGCCGACAACTGGGTTTCGTTGTAGAGTTTCTCCCCCAGCGCAACCAACTCTGGAGTGTCCGTACTTGCACCCGGCATCATGTCGGGCAGTACACCGAACAGCGCTTTTGCTTGAGCCAAGAGGGTTTCCTCCTCTTCAGGGGTAAGGGGCTCGACGGTTAGGGTGGCCGTCTCTTCCGGTGTGGTCTCCGGCTTTGAGCAACCTACGATTCCTCCAACAGCAGCGGAAGCAAGCAGAAGTGCGAGGAGCACAGCTTTCATCATGATCTCTCAATAGTGGGTGATTTGAAACAGTGCGTACAACAACATCAGACAAAAATAAGTGCCCGCTGCTTTCCATAGATTTGCCCGGGGATTTGGATCCTCTCCACCACTATCGTAGAAGTAACCGCACATGATACCTCGCTACACCTTGCCGGAAATGGGCCAGATCTGGTCGGATGATAACCGCTATGCGATCTGGCTAGAGATCGAGATTCTAGCCTGCGAGGCGCAAGCGCAGCTTGGACATATTCCGGAGGATGCCGTTCGGGAAATCCGAGCCAAGGCGCAGTTCAATAGCGAGCGAATAGCTGAGATCGAGGAAGTGACGAAGCACGATGTGATCGCCTTCACCACAAACGTGGCGGAATACGTTGGCCCGGCCTCGCGCTACATCCATCTCGGGATGACGTCCAGCGACGTGCTCGACACCTGTCTGGGAGTGCAACTCCGTCAGGCCGGTGAGAAGATTCTCGCCGATCTTGAGCGCCTGCGCACGGTGATTGCACGCAGGGCCCAAGAGCACAAGTACACCGTCTGTATCGGACGCACCCACGGCATCCATGCCGAACCAACAACCTTCGGCCTGAAACTGGCACTCTGGTACGAGGAATGCAAACGCAGTATCCACCGCATGCGGCAAGCGATCGACACGATTGCTGTAGGGCAGATCTCTGGAGCCGTTGGCACCTTTGAGCACCTTTCGCCGGACGTTGAGGCCTATGTGTGCAGCAAGCTCGGACTTCGTCCCGCACCAGTGAGCACACAGGTCATCCAGCGTGATCGCCATGCCGAGTTCCTCTCCACACTTGCCATCATCGGCTCCTTCCTTGAGAAAATCGGTACCGAGGTGCGGCACCTGCAGCGAACCGAGGTCCGTGAGGCCGAGGAATACTTTTCGGCTGGTCAGAAGGGCTCTAGCGCCATGCCTCACAAGCGTAACCCGATCGTCTCTGAGCGGCTCTGCGGATTGGCTCGACTGCTTCGCGGTAATGCCATGGCAGCCATGGAAAACAATGCCCTGTGGCATGAGCGCGACATTTCTCACTCTAGTGTCGAGCGCGTGATTTGTCCAGACTCTACCATCACCCTTGACTACATGCTTGCCCTCAGTATCAAACTCATCGATACGCTACTGGTGTATCCGGAAACGATGAAGGCAAACATGGACCGCACCCATGGGCTGCCGTTCTCGCAGTCGGTGCTGCTGGCTCTCGTGCGTGCGGGAGTGAGTCGTGAGGACGCCTACGTTCTGGTGCAGCGGAATGCCATGCAGACGTGGGAAACCGGCACGCCACTGCAAACGCTTCTGACGGCAGATGCAGACGTTACGGCACACGTCTCTGCCGAGCAGCTGGCTGACATCTTCGATGAAACACGGATGCTGAAGAACGTTGACGTCATCTTTGAGCGCGTCGGTCTCTAGTCATCTGCTACTCGGCTGCTGATCAGCGGACTACCATTACGCCATCTGTCGTAGAGAGAACATCCAGGAACTCAACGCCGCGCTTGGAGCACACTTCTGCTAGGGAGGCTCCAAGGTATCGGCCGTAGAGGTCCCAAACCCCACCGTGTGGAGAGCAGGTACCAGGTGCTTGGGCTCGCGATATCCATGGAGAAAACAAACGTGGACGTCCCTGTACTGAACAGACATCACGCACGATCAGCCTTCCAGAGCGAGCGACCTGTACCGTGGAACCATCGGAGTGGTCTGATGCAAGGATGCGTGTGCCAACGATGCGTACGCCAATCTGTGAACTGTCGCCCAAGACACACGTGTACATGATTTGAACACGCTCGGTGCGCGCCGGACCCGGGGCAAGTCGGATCGTGACATAACGCAGGATGTCCCTACTTCCCACCCATCGGTAGGCCCCTTCCGGCAGCAGCACACTGGCGCGCGTGCGGATCTGAAGCTGGAGAGTCAACGACTGTCGCAGCATCTGCATAATCCGGATATCGACGGGCACGCCAATACGCTCGCCGGGTGTAGCCGTGGTATCCCGACCAGCGATGAGAATCTCACTTCGGGCCACGAGCGAGGATGTCGCTACCAGGACCGCGAGAGACAGCGCCAGCGCTGTACATCGCCATCGTACCATACCGTGAGTGCTCCGTCTATGGGTACAAGAATGTTCTGACCGAGTGGAAACAGGAAGCTCTCTTCAGCGCCAACCACAATGGATGCGTGTTCGAACTCCACCGGATAGTCTGTCGCCAGAAGGATCACCTCCCTGCCATGGCGGCCACCTGCCAGCCCCTGCACCACCGATTGGATTACGTTGCCACGGAGGATCACCACTTCGCCCTCTCCAACGGGTACGGCTCCGGACGGTCCAGCTGCCGCCGCGATGGTGGTCGTACCGGTACGGTACCGTGCTCCGCTAGTACGCATACTGTAAGCATGCGTCACCGTTTGACCACTACCCGGTAACCACTGCAACTCTGGTGGACGGTCCTGGGGACTACTGCCAAGATAGACGCTGCCGTCGGTCACGGCCAGAGCGATGGCTCCTGGCACTGCCGACAACAGTGCGCCAACCGCCGTAGCTGTTCCCGGCGCGAGGCTGACGGCCTCGGCCTTCAGACCAATGGCAATACCACCATGCGACGTGGTTTCGTGGTGTGCTGTAGCCAGCACGCCGATCGACGTCATCGCCTTTGATCCACTTCCGCCACGACGACTACCCCCCCACACGCCAACCAACGTGTCGGACGTGGCACTTGAATTCGTGGCAGCAACGCCCATCACTCCTGTGCGGGCGCGTGGCGCAATTGACGCATACGCTGCCGAGACCACGCTGCCCACTAGTGCCGTGCCATTGGTGTTCCCTTGCGCATACACTCCAACGTGATCCTCCCCGGATACGGTGATATCCACACCGCGTTGAGGCGCCGTGGTACCGCCGATCCGTATTGCTGTGCCACTACCGGCCGTCAGAGCATTGTAGAGCAGGCCCGTACCACCTGTGACGTCAATGGCCGTTGCCAGCGTAGGACGCGTCCCCGACGGCCCCCCTAGACGAATGCCGGTACCAATGCCGTTCTGTAAACTGCTGATGGTCATTCCGGCATGCTCACTGCCAGAGGTTCCCACCATGCGTATAGCAATACCCGTGGAGTGTTGCGTCCCGGTAAGGTCTACATCTAGCCCCCTACCACCCTCCTGGGTGATGGAGGCAATACGAACCATGGTTCCTGGAACCGTACCCGTCATCGCGCCTATGGCCACCGGTCCACGCAACCACGTTTCACCTGCGCCCGACACTTCGAGCGATCGCAGTGAGCCCAGCGACCCCACCTGGATCTGGACGGGCTGAGGAATCATCGACGCAGTACCCAGCACGAGCGGCATGGTGGAGCGCGTCCCGACGAACGCACCACTCGCACCACTCCACGCTGGTGGAGATACCTCCAGACGCGTTGTGCGCAGTTCCTGACAGATCGCAGCTGTTGTACCGAGGACCATCATGATCACCATCCAGCGCATAGGATCGTTGCGTTACGGATTGAAGATGGCCCATGCAAGACGATCGGACGCTGTGAGCGGCACCGATGTTTCCACCTGCAACGTCCCAGATGCCGCATCGATTCCGGTGACGGTCACACCAATGGTCGAACCGGGCGACGTCATCAACGTCACGACCGGCACCGACGCCGACGTCAGCACGCCCACTCCTACCGTAATGGTATGCTGCCACGTGTTCGGCGTAGGAGTAAACACGCCCATGGGACTCTCATTGAATGGTCGAACCCACGAGAGCTCCCCCGTTGGCGTCGTGCTCAGCACATAGCCATTCTGCGATGGAACCGATGCCGGCAGTGTGTAGGTGATCGACGACGTCTGCTCTCCCGCACGGATTGCCGTGAACTCCGTACCAGCTGCCGCCGGCTCGGCAAACCGAATCTCGGATGCTGGCCCCCGCGAGGACAGCTGCACGGTGTTGGTAAAGTCGTAGGGGGCCTGAGGCGTGCTCGTGCCGAAGCCGATGTAACCCTGTGTGGGCCCGGCAACACCAACAACGCGCATGACTTCGGCGCTGTTCGCTGCTAGGACGAGATCCTGGGCGTTGGCCGTACCGAGGAACTGCTCATCGGCACCAGTGCCTCCAGCCGTGATCGACGATCCTTGCAGGCTCCAGTACGGTGAATCGGCCCACGTAAGCTCTGCAATAGAACCCGTCACTGCCGAGACGGTCAGCGATTGTCCGCCGACGGCTGGTTCGGCCGGAAGCCGGAGCGTATAGGGCGTAACACCTTGTTCGGGTGCGGTGAGTGAGATACTCTGTGCCTGAGCGTTTCTCAGATGTAGGGTGCCTGTTGTCTGACTTTGGCCGTATCCAACCTGCAGGCCGACTATGGCCATCAGGAAGTAGGTCATCAGAAAGCAGGTTGTGGTAAGTGTCGATCGAGTCATAACAACAGTTCTCCGTATGGTGATGGGATGAAACAGTACACGTACGATGTACCTACCACCGTATGCACCACGAGAGCGTTTCGTGACGCGAGAGTGGCGCTGCGGTAAAGAGTTCAATCGTGTTGGTAGCCAGATCAACCGTGCCGATCCGTACGGCAATGGACGTCGGAGCTTCCACTCGTGCATCAATCCAATAGCGAGGTGGAACGGGTTGCTGCGGCGTGATGAGGAATCGTGTTTGTCCCTGGACCGGAGCTACAACTCCGCACTCTGTCGTAAGAGGCGGTGGCGCGCCACCAGACCGCACAGAATCAGCAACGAGCGCATGGGATGCCAGCATGGCGTATGGTACGCTGAGGACCGGCGTACGTGGCAGCAGTTCCTCACCGCCATCCACACGAACTCCAAGCCAATGCGGCCCACTGGTGAGGAGTTCTACCGGCACAGCCCTGATGCTTCCGAGATACAGCGTGACGACTCCCCTGGTCACGTCGGTCGTAAACGACTCCGAATGTTTGGCAACACCGCCGTCGACCGACGTAAACCAGGAGACCTCGACGGTATGAATTCCGGAGACCGGCTGACCGGATCGTTCCAGATACATTTGCACGGGAATGGTATGCGGAATGATACCACTGGGCTGGCCGTGCAGCAGGACTGGTATCAACAACACCGTCAACCGAACCAGGACATATCGCAGAGGGGCTTCCATCCACGATATCCGTGCTGCTACCTACACTGAATGTGACATCCACCACAGGGCAACGACCCAGCACAGCCACCCCACCGAGCCCACCAGGGCATGCATGCGGCTTCCGGCCTTCGTCATCGGCATCAGTGCGAGCATTACCAGGACGGGAACAAGGAACCAGGATGGTTCCATGAGCACGGCCAGGGCGGCCGTGGCACAGGAGACGAAGTAGAAGACGTGATGCCACTGCCCAAACGATCTTCGACTAACGGTGGCCGAGATCCCCAAGGCCATCGTAACGGTGTACACTGCGGCGGCGACCACCATCATCGGCTCCCCCACTACGGCTGGTCGATAGGAGAGGACAACAACCATGCGTCGTCAACACGTGCGAGTGTGCGCGCAAACTCAGGTTGTGTTGCCAAGTACGGACGGATCCACCGATACCAGGAGGGGTTTACGCCGTGATCGTTCATCACGCCAATCACGGTTGACTGCTGCGCACGACCTGTCTCCGCAAGATCCAGCAGCACGATACGAGCAATCTCCAGATCCGCCGGTGACGGAGGCACACTGTCGGTGGCCGCGCTCGGCCAGACGGCCTCCGACAGAAACACCGACGTTCGAGCATTCGGTGTTTGCAGAGCCGTTACAACAGTGCGGATGAACGGTGCAACACTGAACACTTCATATCCTAGGTAGCCCATGGCCGTGACAACTGCCAGGGAGAAGAGCCAGCGACGCATGGTTCGGATGCTAGGCATCTACGACTTCGGTGCGATGGTCCTCGAACATTGCCTCCACATAGGCAGCGGGATCAAATGGCTGGAGATCACCAATCTGCTCACCAACTCCGATGTACCGCACGGGAATGTTCATCGCATGGGCAATGGCCAGAACGGCACCGCCTTTGGCCGTACCGTCCAGTTTGGTCAGAACAATGCCGGTGATCGGAGCAACCTTCGTGAACTCCCGTGCCTGTTGCAGGGCGTTCTGACCGGTCGTGGCGTCCAACACAAGGAAGATGTCGTGAGGTGCCGACGGCTGCACCTTCTTCATTACCCGTGAAATCTTCTCCAGTTCTTGCATGAGCCCAAGTTTGTTATGCAACCTGCCAGCCGTATCGATGATGACGACGTCGGTGTTGCGGGACACTGCTGCCTTGAGTGTGTCGAAGGCGACCGCAGCGGGATCAGCACCCTGCTGCTGCTGCACAATGTCTACTCCTGCACGTGTAGCCCACACCTCGAGCTGCTCGTTGGCAGCGGCCCGGAACGTATCGGCGGCGCCGATGAGCACGGAGTGTCCTGCCTGACGATAATTGTGTGCCAACTTGCCAATCGTTGTGGTCTTGCCAACGCCGTTGACGCCAACCACCATGATCACGTGCGGCAGCTCGCCCTTCGAGAGGCTGAACGTTCGATCGGCTTCTGCCGACGGCGATGCTGCCATCATCGTAGCGATCTCTTCCTTGAGCATCGACAGGATTTCCTCGGCATTCTCCACGGCATCTCTTCGAACGCGTTCCGAGATCCGCGCAATGATGTGTGTGGTAGCCGTTACGCCTACGTCACTCGTGATGAGGATTTCCTCGATTTCATCGAGGAGTTGTTGGTCGATCTTGCGTCCAGCGAAGAGCGCAGAGCGAAGTTTGCCAACGATCGAATCCCGCGTTTTTGCCAGCCCTTCCGTCAGTCGATCAAACGAGATCTTCTCACTGACGTTGGTAAAGGTTTTCTTGAGTTTGTCGAATAAGCCCATGGAGTCGCCTTGCGTATTGCCATAAAGATACGGCAATCAGCAAGCAGCTGACCGCCACGCCCACGTCACGAGCCGTTGTCCATTGCACCAGTGCCGTAACGCCCGTCCACGCGATGGCACTCACCGCCAGCTTTCCACTCCACATCGAAGGGAGCACGACGGTGCTGTACCGGCGGGCCACAACACCACCGAGTACGATGAGGACGTCGCGACCGATAACTAAGGCAACAAACCACAAGGGCAAGAGCCCCCTCACCAACAACATCACCACGATGGTACCGACGAGTACCTTATCGGCCACGGGATCGATCACCTTCCCCCATTCGCTGACAGTGTTCGTAGCACGTGCAACGTAGCCGTCGAGCCAGTCCGTTAACGCCGCGAACCAGCACAGTCCAAACGCCCACCATGTGTGGTCGGTGTAAATGAGGTAGGCCACAGGTGCCGTCAACAGGAGCCGAAACAGACTGATGAGATTCGACGCCGTGAGGAGATCGTCACGGGTGGGAGCGAGAATGCGAGGTTCGGAGTGCATACGGCATCAAAAGTACGGAGGCAGCCACACCGATCAGCATCGGAGGTATCGGAGGTAGTGCCAGCGAGGCAGTGAAGGCGGAGAGAACCATCGCTGCCACACTCAGGAGCGACGGAATCAGCATCCATGTGATGATGCGTTGATGACGGTATGCACGCGGCCGTCCTGATCGGTACGACAGGAGCAATGGCAACAGCAACGCCGGCACAGCAATCGACGCCGCATGCATGATCAGGTCGACGATACTCGGAACGATGATTGCCACGGCAGTCCCCACAACGCCTGTTAAAAGCAATCCGGTGATCACGGACGATCGACGTGGCTGCGCACCACGTACACGATCGATGAGATCGTGACCGATTGTCGTGGCACTTACCAAGGCATAGCCGTCGAGTGTTGAGATCACAGCTGCCAGCAGCGACGACACGAACAATCCCAACCAGCCGGGAGGTAACACGGCAACGGCCATGTCCAGGTACAAGGCCGCCGGCTGTCCAGCCGGCACACCCACAACAGCGTACAAGCCAGCCAACAACTGCAGACTATCAAACACCACCCACCCGGCGATGCTCCACCAAAGCCCCTTGCGAGCCGTTTCTGCCGAGCGGGCCGCAGCAGCTCTCATATGAAAGTTTGGATCCACCATTGTTTGGAGGGCGATCAGGAACCACACGGCAATGGCAGACCACTCCAATCCTCCTGGTATCGATCGGTGCGTGACGGGCAACTGCTGCCACATCTCGACGGGACTGCCTACGTGCGCAATACTGGCAACAACCAAGGCGAGAAAGCCGGCGTACATGATCACCACCTGCCCGGCATTGGCGTAGACGTCGCTCCGCAATCCACCCCGTGCGACGATGGCCAACGCCACAACCGAGCCTGCAATGATGGACCATGGAATACTCAGCGGTGTCAAGGACGACACCACGATTCCAAGTGTGAGCATGTAAGGGGCTGGGATCGAGAGCACCAAGATCAAGACCGCTGCGAGGTAGCCCACGCGTTCACCGTAGGCACGACGAAACTGATCGGCGATCGACACGGTTTCACTCGATCGGATTCGTTGCGCGAGAACCGTAGCATACACGGCCGCTGCAAGGTAGTATGGTATGCCGAAGCACAGGATCATCACCACACCGTAGCGAGCGATGAACTCTCCGGCACCCAACACAGCCCCATACCATGTGGCGATGAGCGAGGCAGCAAAGAATGGAGCCGTCAGCGATCGTCCGGCCAGGATGTAATCCACGGCGTCGTTCGTGGATGGCCCCGACATTCGCGGTGCCGTTCGCCCGCGGTGCCCCAGCCACAACCACCCTGCCATCAGCAGAACAATCAGGGATACGTCCAGCGGATGAAGCGCCATGGACATCAGAGAAACGATCGTAGGAAGGTGGTCCGATGCAGTGCACATGGTCCGTGGACGCGGAGTGCCTGTCGGTGGGCGACCGTACCATATCCCTTGTGGCGATCGAAACCGTAGGAGGGATAGTCGCGATGGGCTACCTCTACCATCCACGCATCCCGATGAGTCTTGGCCAGAATGGACGCTGCCGAGATGGAGGGCTCAAGGGCATCTCCTCCTACAATACAGCGATGTGGCACGGCATGAGGTCGGAAGCGATTACCGTCAATCAGCAGGAGGTGGTCTTCAGCACCGTTCGATTGGACCTCCGTCAGCACCGCCTCGATTGCCAGGTGCATGGCGTCGTAGGTCGCCTGGAGGATGTTGACGTCGTCGATACGCTGATGATCAACCTCGGCAACAGCCCAGGCTAGAGCCGTCGAACGGATCGCTGCTGCAACCTGCTCGCGAATACGTGGAGCAAGTACCTTGCTGTCGGCCACACCATCGGGCACGAATGCAGGGTCCAACACAACGGCAGCAGCTACCACCGGACCGGCGAGTGCTCCTCTCCCTGCCTCATCAACGCCGATGATCACGGAAACCGCCGGCAGGTTACGCGTGGGACAACAACTGCAGGAATTCAGCGCGCAACGTGGGATTCGTTGCGAGGTCACCACGCATGACCGACGTGACCATTTCACTGGAGTCGTGAGCCTCTACACCGCGTGCAATCATGCAGTAGTGCTTCGAAGAGATGACCACGCCCAGAGCAATCGGATCGAGCAGTCGCACCAAGAAGTCGGCGATCTGCTCACCAAGTTCCTCCTGAATCTGTCCCCGACGAGCGTACCATTCGACCACACGCGTGAACTTGCTCAGGCCGATCACCTTCGAACGAGGTACGTAGCCAATGGCGCATGTCCCCGTAATGGGCTGCCAGTGGTGCGAACACACGCTCATGATCTTGATGCCTTTGGAAATCACCAGTTCATCCACCTTCTTCCGATTTGGGAACACGGTCACGCGTGGCGGAGCCTGATAGCGTCCGATGAGCAGTTCCTGTACCCACATCTTTGCCAGTCGATGAGGCGTATCCGTACTGTTGGGGTCGTTTCGGTTGATCCTCAGAATTTCGAACAACTCGGCAAACTTCTCCTCGGCCTGCTGCTGCATCTCCGCCAGCTCATCTGCCGAAAGGGGTCGGTTGCCGTTCGCATCAAACAACTCCGTGCCAGCAGCTCCGATGGCTGGAAAGGCCATGCCCTCGGTACGTAACTGACGCTCAAGCTCGTCATCATCGAGATCAACGTACGATGTAAGCACTGCCGAAGACAGCCTTTGTTCCGGGAGTTTCATGATTGCGTCTCCGATGAGTGGCCGAAGGTGGGGATCGTCACAGGTGCTCCGAAATACTCGGCAACGTTATGGTCGGACTCCCACAGCTTGATCGAGTGTAACTCCCCCGACGGCAGATGCTGCACCAAGCGGTGCCAGAAGGCCACACACAGGTTTTCGACAGTAGGGATCACGCCTCGCAGGAAGTCGACGTCGAAATTCAGGTGTTTGTGGTCCACCAGATCCACAATGCGCTCGTCGAGGACGCGTTTGAGCAACTTCAGATCAATCACGTACCCCGTCTGCGGATCGGGAAGCCCCTTTACCGTGACTTCAAGAACGTAATTGTGGCCGTGCCCGTACAGGTTGTTGCATTTGTCGAACGTTTCGTCGTTTTGCTGGTCCGTAAACGTTGGATTGTACAGGCGATGCGCAGCGGAAAACTCGGCAATGCGCGTAACGTAGATCATGGGATTCCGTGAGATGTGTGTCAACTGTGCAGTTTCGTGACCACTCGGGTAACGCTCTTCTGATGGACTTGGTTCCAACAATGTCGGATATTTGCACCTCTACTCGATTGTACCCGTATGCAAGCTACAACCATCTGCCGACTCGCATGGTCGATTCTCTGCCTACCGCTCCTGTGGGCAGGCACAGTGTTGTGCAGTATACCTGCAATGGCTTCAGAGATGGGGCTTCCCGCAGTTCGCATTGAGGGGACACTCACCACGACGGGATCTCCAACGATCAATCTCAGTGGTGCACCGTTCTCAGTGACCATTGATTCGGCTAACCGCATGCTGGTGACCATGGGTGGTCCGTTCGGGATGACGCTGGCTCAACTCCTCCTAACGCAGGACCACTTTGTTATGGTCAACTACCTTGCTCAAGAAGTGTGGGATGGCGATCCCGATGCTGAGGCCCTCAAGTCCCAGATGCATCTACCTGTTCAACCATCGGCGCTCCTGGCGTTGTTTCGTGGACGTATTCCCGGCGATACGACGCGCTTCTCAGAACCTCTCCAGCGACCGGATGGCTCGTTGCTCTACCGGTGTACCGGAACAGACAGCTCGGACGGCTTTGGTGGCACGGTGGAGTTTGCACTTGTTGACGGAAAGACAGGCTTGGTGAAGCAGTATCAGATCAAGGATGCCACCGGAGTGCTGCTTCTGGACGTGACCCTTGGCGAATACAAAGCAGTTGGCGAAGCCATCATCCCCCATCGGCTGGAGATGACGGCAAAGAATCGGCAGGAATCCGCAACGATCACCATCACCGATGCCGAACCATGGCTGCCTGGTGAAGATTCCGTTGAGCTCACGATTCCCCCTTCGTACAGCCGCAGGACTCTCCAGTGATCTGGAAGCTGGCAGTCGCTCTAGCGCTGGGATGCACGGCGATGCTCACAGCAACTTCTCTGGTAGCAGCTGCTACGACGGCCGATACGATCATCGTGATCAACGCCAAAGACTCGGCTCGCCTACGCGTGCGGACCAAACAGCTGCAGTTGCGTGGTGATGCATCCATTCAGTACGGACGGCAAGAAATTCGCGCAAACGTGATTGACGTGGACTTCACCACTTCGACCCTAGCGGCGACCGGTGCGCTGGATTCCACGGGTACCATTCGGGGATTTCCGATGTTCCGGGATGCCGGTCAGGAGTTCGCAGGCGCGGAGATGACGTACAACTTTTCCACGGAGCGCGGACGCGTCACAACGGGTGAAACCTCGGTGGAAGGGGGCTTCTACTATGGCGAGTCCATTAAACGTGCCGGGGATAGCATTGCCTATATCGAACACGGCTGCTTCACCACATGCGATGCCCCCCATCCGCACTTCTACTTCAATGCCCCAAGGATGAAGGTGGTGGTGGACGACCGTCTCTTTCTTGACCCCGTCATCTGGTACGTCGAGGATCTTCCGGTATTTGCCCTCCCCTTCGGAGTGTTCGTGTCGCTAGAACGAGGCCGTCGATCGGGATTAATCATGCCGTCTCCGCTGGTGACATCGGACCGTGGCGTCGTCCTCCAGAACCTTGGATACTATTTCGCCGTGAGTGACTACTTCGACACGGAGCTCACGGCCGACATCACCACAAAGGGAGGATTTACGCTCTTCAATCGCTCGCAGTGGAATGTGCGAGATCGGCTCAACGGCTCGGCGGAGATCCGGTTCGGGTACACGCGATTCAACGTGGATGACCCCTACCAGATGAACTTCGGCCTGACGGTCAACCATCAACAGCAGCTCCGACCCAACGAGACGATTGCAGCGCAACTCCAGTTCACGACGCAGCGACTGTTCCAGAATACGGCGTTGAATCCGGTAGACCGGCTCCAGCAGAATGCACGCTCGACAGCATCCTACCAGAGAACGTTCTTTAACGGAACAACGCTGAATGCCAACTACATCCGCGACCAGAACATCATCACGGGCTCGGTGACCGAGGTTCCGTCGTTGTCCTTCGGTGTTCCACAGTTCTTTCCACTCCGTTCGGTGGTGAGCGGGCAGCACTGGTTACGCGACCTGACGGCCACGTATCGCCTCACGGGGCGCTACCAGAACTCGGCGCAGCGACCAGCCGATACCGGTACGTTTGCCATCTCGGAGTATTCCGTCATCGAGCACCGCCCTACCGTCACGGTAACGCCAAAGCTGGGCTATGTCACGCTACAACCCACGATCTCGTACTCGGAAAACTGGTACCTGCAGCGCTATACCCAGTCGGTCGACCCCACCGATTCCACGCTACGGACCATCCGTGAGGCAGGCTTTTTTCGTGAGTACACGTACAGTGCCGGTATCAGCGCCAGCACGTTCCTGTACGGAACGGCATACCCCAAGGCGCTTGGAATCAGCGCCATCCGTCACACGCTCCAACCAATCATTGGCCTGCGATTCGCGCCCGACCAGACCGATCCAGATCTGGGCTTTTTTGGCCAGTACGTCAGCCCGATTACCGGTCAGACGGTGACGTACCGACGTTTTGGTCCTGCCGGGAGCCTGGCCAATGCTCAACAACAAGCCCTCCTGAGCCTGAGCGTCCTGAACAAGATCTCCATCAAGCCCATGCCGGAGAATGATACTGCGGTGGTCAAACCAGTCGACCTCCTCACGTTCAACGTGGCAACGTCCTACAACCTTGCAGCCGACTCCCTGCGACTGGCACCGATCACGCTGGGCGTTCGCACACCGGTGCTCGAGGCTCTGGAGTTCAACTTGAGCGGCACGGTGAATCCCTACACGCAGGTGCTGGGTGTGGATCCGGCAACTGGGGTGCGGAGTTGGCGTACCATCAACACCACGTACCTTGAATCTGGTGGAGGTTTAGGTCGACTGTCAAACGTGACTGTCAACCTCGGCACCCGTTTCAGCAGTCAGGGCGTGTCGTTTAGTGAGCGCTCCATCGTGCAGGATAGTACCGCGCCAGAAGCCCCCTCCCAAGATCTCCAGAGCAGATTTGGGGAGCGTCTGAACGCCGAAGTCCTGGAATCGGATGTGTATGGTGAGCGTACACCGGGGTGGTCGCCGCTGGTGATGCCCTGGGACGTGAGTATCAACCTGACCTATGCGATGAATGCGCCAAATCCAGAAGCCACCTTACAGTCCCTGCTGGTATCGATTCGTGGTTCGATATCGTTAACGGAAACGGTAGATGTTACAGCCCGTGGCAGCATCGATCTGATCACCGGATCGATCAACTCGCCCATTATTGACATCACCAAGCGCATCCATTGCTGGAATCTGTCCCTCAACTGGGTGCCGACGGGTTTCAACCAAGGCTTCTTCCTCCGGTTCTCTGCAGCAGCTCCCCAGCTGCAGGGATTGGTGATCCCCAAGCAGAGTACACCGCTGTATCGCTGAGGTACAATTCCCGCCGCCAACGTTCGTAGTTTTGCCGCTATCATCACGAGGACTGCGATTATGTGTGGTATCGTTGGCTACGTTGGGCCGAAAAAAGCATCTCCCCTGATTCTGAGCGGACTCAAACGCCTCGAATACCGTGGATACGACTCTGCTGGAATCTGCATCATCGACGCAGAAGACCTGACCATCCATAAGAAGGCTGGTCGCGTGGTGGACCTGGAACAGAGTGTTGACCTTTCTCACCTGACGGGCACGGTCGGTGTGGGTCACACACGATGGGCTACGCACGGTCTTCCCAACGACGTCAACGCCCACCCTCATACGAATAACGATGGCTCGATCGCGCTGGTCCACAACGGCATCATCGAGAACTACCTCACGATCAAGAAGAAGTTGATCAACGCCGGCTACACGGTTGCCTCAGAAACCGACTCGGAAGTGCTCGCCGTGTTTATCGGCATGCTGTACGACAGTCTTGGCAATCTCGAGCAGGCCGTCCAGACAGCGCTCCAGGAGGTGGATGGCACCTTTGGCATTGTGGTGGCTAGCACACACGAGCCAAACCAACTCATTGCCGCTCGTCGCGGTAGCCCCCTGATTCTAGGAGTTGGACAGGATGAGTACGTCGTGGCATCGGATGCTGCGGCCATCATCGCCCATACGCGCCAGGTGGTGTACCTCCAAGAGAACGAAATGGCCGTACTCACGCGGGACGGCTTTACCACAAAGACGATCTCCAACGAGGAAACCCATTCCGTGATCGAGGAGATCTCGTTCGAACTCGAGGAGATCGAAAAAGGTGGCTTTGAGCACTTCATGCTCAAGGAGATCTATGAGCAGCCGATCACCTTCCATGACGGCTTCCGTGGACGCTTGCTCGTTGACGAAGGTAACGTGCGTCTAGGCGGCCTTGCTAAGGTGCAGGAGAAACTTCGCACAGCCCAGCGTATCATCATCACGGCCTGCGGTACGAGTTGGCATGCCGCGCTCGTGGGCGAATACCTCATCGAACAGCTTGCCCGTGTGCCTGTGGAGGTGGAGTATGCCAGCGAGTTTCGATATCGTAATCCCATCATCTACCCCGATGATATTGTGATTGCCATCTCGCAGAGTGGAGAAACGGCTGATACACTGGCAGCCATTCGCGAGGCCAAGTTGAAAGGGGCTACGGTTTTGGGCATGGTGAACGTTGTGGGATCAACCATCGCCCGTGAGACCGATGCCGGCGTGTACCTCCACGCAGGACCAGAGATCGGCGTGGCCTCCACCAAGGCATTTACCTCACAGCTGTGTATCCTTACCCAATTCGCCTTGTACCTTGGCCGCATGCGTGATCTCACGGCCGAGGCCGGCCGCGAGTTGGCCCAGGGCATGGCCCAGATTCCCGATCAGATCCGCTCGATTCTCGAGCACGCCGAGAGCATTGCCCACATCGCACGTCAGTACGCGACGGCCACGAACTTCCTCTACCTAGGCCGGGGGTATCAATTCCCTGCTGCGCTCGAAGGTGCCTTGAAGCTCAAGGAGATCTCCTATATCCATGCCGAGGGTTATCCAGCGGCGGAGATGAAGCATGGTCCCATCGCGTTGATCGACGAGCACATGCCCGTTGTCTTCATTGCCACCAAGGACGAAACGTACGACAAGGTTCTCTCCAACATCGAAGAAGTGAAGGCACGGCGCGGAACGGTGATTGCCATTGCCAATGAAGGCGATCATCAGATCGATCGTTTGGCGGACCATGTGATCCGCATTCCCACCACACTGCCGATGCTCGCTCCCATCTTAGCATCGATACCGCTCCAGCTTCTGGCGTATTACATTGCCGTCGAGCGAGGCTGCAACGTTGATATGCCACGCAACCTTGCCAAGAGCGTGACGGTGGAGTAAGTGACATCATGAGTCAGGATCGCCCAACGTCGGCTGCAGAGATTGTCTCTGAGGTGCGCAGCGGAAACCGACGCGCACTGTCCATCGCGCTCTCGCTGGTAGAAAGCACTGCGAGCGCCGACCGCCGTCTTGCTGCTGAAGTGGTCGAAGTAGCTGCTCAAGTGATTGATCGCCCTACGCGACGCATGGGCCTCACCGGTGCACCGGGCGTTGGAAAGAGTACGCTGATGGAGCAGCTGGGAATGGAACTCATTGCTCGCAATCATCGTGTCGCGGTACTCGCTGTTGATCCATCCAGTCGCCGAACCGGTGGAAGCATACTGGGCGACAAGATGCGCATGCCACGTCTTGCTGTCCACAACGAAGCCTTTGTGCGTCCGTCGCCTGCTCGTGATACGCTCGGAGGTACAGCCGAGGCCACCCGCGATGCCATAACCTTGTGCGAGGCCGCAGGATTCGATACCGTCATTGTGGAGACCGTCGGCGTGGGTCAATCCGAGATCGAGGCCTCGTTGTTGGTGGATGCACTGTGGCTACTGGTCCTGCCGACGGCTGGTGATGATCTCCAGGGCATCAAACGGGGTATCATGGAAGTGGCCGACGGCGTGCTGGTGACCAAGCGAGACCTGGATGCGGCAGCGGCGGATCGGGCCTGCACCCTCTACCGCTCAGCACTGCAGCTGCTGCAGCCATCATCACCAAACTGGACACCACCAGTGGTGGCCGTGAGTGCTCTGGTTGAAGGGGGCTTGAGTGAGTTCTTGACCGTCCTCGATGGGTTCTTTTCACCAGACCGTGCGTCAGAGATTGACCAACGACGGAGGCAGCAGCGGCTTGTAGCGTTCGATGCTCTGCTGCAACGACGCATCAGCGAACAGGTACTCAGCGCCGTGCACATAGCCGATCGCGTACATTCCGCCAAAGAACAGATCCGTAACGACGGACTACCCCCTACTACTGCGGTGACACGCCTCCTTGACCACATTCATATCACCGTGACGGACGAACCACCAGAGAACAGCATGCTATGAATGATCTTCAACGAGTTGTTGCGTCGCACCACGGCATCGATGCCTGGGTACTCTACGACTTTCGGAAGTCGAATCCCCTCGCCTGGCACATGATCGGCCTTGATGTTGACGCCCACTGCACACGCCGGTGGTTGGTGGTCATCCCTGCTCACGGGCGGGTGCACAAGATTGTGCATAAGCTCGAGACCCACACCTTGGCACACATCGACGCCCTCGAGCACACCTATGCCACCTACGAGGAGTACGATACGGTCCTGCGAACCGTGCTTGGCAGCTACGCCACCATTGCCATGGAGTACTCTCCCATGAATGCCCTGCCAGTAACCTCGTACGTCGATGCTGGCACGGTCGACCATCTACGGTCGCTCGGTCTTAACGTGGTGAGCTCGGCAGACCTTGCTCAGCAGTTTACCGCTGTTCTCACTGATCAACAGCGAGCCGGAGCAGCCCTTGCCGGTGGAGAGCTTCGTGAGGTGATCATGGAGGCGTTCCGTCTGATTGCAACGCGCCTGCTGGATGACGAACCGGTCTCGGAGTTGGAGGTCCAGCAGTTCATTCTCCAACAGTTTGATGCTCGGGGAATGGTGACCGATGCAGCACCAATCGTTGCCATCGGCCCCAATGCTGCCAACCCGCACTATGCTCCATCGTACACCCAGTACTCGATGATTGAGCGAGAGATGGTCGTGCTGATTGACGCCTGGGCCAAGTACCAGTCCCCCGGCTCGGTGTACGCCGATCTGACGTGGGTGGGATACACAGGCGAGATCGTTCCCGACGATGTAGCCAGCGAGTTTGA
This sequence comes from Candidatus Kapaibacterium sp., assembly GCA_030833725.1. Lineage (GTDB taxonomy): Bacteria > Bacteroidota > Ignavibacteria > Kapaibacteriales > Kapaibacteriaceae > OLB6. The sequence goes on from JAURGP010000014.1 coordinate 40,024, forward strand.
TGTGATCGTTCGTGCACGCGATGCTGCACTCCAGCTCGTTCGCGACCGATACGCTGCCGGGGAGAGTGTTGCAGGATATGAAGTTGATCGTGCGGCGCGCACCGTGGTACACGATGCCGGATTTGACGCGTACTTCATCCATCGAACCGGCCATAACATCACCACGGTGACCCACGGGCCGGGCACGAACATGGACGACTACGAGACGCACGATACGCGTTTAGTACTGCCGGGAACGAGCTTCTCGATTGAACCAGGGATCTACATGCCCGGCCACATCGGACTCCGAACAGAGATTGACGTGATCATCCACACCGATGGGATTGTGGACGTCCCGTCCAGCCCCCTTCAGACCCACATCCTTCCTCTGCTTGCTCCAGAGTGGGACGCATGATGATTCGCTGTGTGGCGTTTGTGCTTGGTCTGCTGATGGTCACCATGAGCAGTGCATTTGCTCAGGCGACGGATCAGCTTCGTATGGCGAGGGTCTACGAGCAGGCCGGCGATTACCGCAATGCAGCGCGGATCTATCTGGACGTGTACGAGAGTGGCACCCGAACATCCACGGTGTTCGATGGTATTGCCCGTACCTTGACGGCGCTGGAACAGTTCACAGCACTCTACCCGATAGCTGAAGCGGAGTTTGCCCGCCAACCATCTGCATCCGTAGCACAGGTAGCAGCCCTCGCCGCCGCCCGTAGTGGAAATCTGACCAACGCTCATCGATGGTGGGACGAAGCGAGTACACTGATCAGCGCTCGTGCGATCAGCGAGCGCGACAAGTCGATCCTCATGGCTCAGCTTGCCGCCGACCAGGAGTCCGTTCGTTTGTACGATCGCGCCATCGGCAGCTATCTGACAGCTCGCACGTTGTCGGGGGATGCTACAGAGTATGCCCTTCCACTGGCCGATCTGTATGGGGCTGTCGGCAAGGTGTCCGAGGCTGTACGAGAGATCCTTCGTGGTTACGAACAACAGGGTCGGCTGGTGGTCGCAATCGGTCGATTGGCAGCTCTCCTGGCCAAGGGAGCGTCAGCCGACGAGATGGCAACGGTGCTGGAGTCGGCAGGATCAACACCGGAAATGCTGGAAGTTCAGGCGTGGTTCTACGGAGAGATTGGCAACTGGGAACAAGCCTACGCCCGCACCGAGCAGCTCGACCGGCTGAGGAATGCACAAGGGCGAGACCTCCTGCAGTTTGCCAACCGCGCCAAGGCTGCTCAGGCACCGCAAGCCTACGACGCCGCTCTGCGAGCGTTGGAGTCCATCATCGATGGCGGTGGTCCACTGGCACTCTCTGCAACGTACTCCTACACGCGCACGCTTGACCAGCGGATGATCGAAACTGACAGCCTGTCGGCGGAGACGGCACAGATGATGATCGAGCGGTATCGTTCCATCGCCACCGACAATCCACGACATCCGATTGCTGCCGATGCACTTCTGCGCTGCGCCGAACTGGTAGATGACGTCCTACATAACACCGATGAGGCACGGCACATCCTGACGCAGCTCACCAATCGGTGGAATGGCACCGAGGCTGCGGCCCAAGGTCGATTGCGCCTAGCGGACCTCTACATCGCTGCTGGCCGTCCGGACGCAGCCAGAGACGTGCTGCGTCCACTGCGAGATGTGTCGGCGGCTGCCCCGGCTACCATGCGCGACTATGCCGATGCCGCTGCGTTGCAACTTGCGGATCTGGAGTTGTTTGCCGGTGCTATCGATCACGCCATGCAGCTGTACACCGAGCTGTCGGCGCAGCCAACGTCGGTAGCGGCTAACGACGCATTGGAGCGCCTCGGTCTTCTGATGCTACGAATAGATGACTCCGTGTCGGTTCAGCAGATGATTCGAGCACTGGCAGCGCGCCAGGCACGGCGCATCGACTCGGCAATCAGCATCTACTCCGCTACGGCCACGACGACGTCGTCGAAGGACGTTGCGGATCTCTGTTGGGTGTCAGCGGCAACACTCAGTGCGCGGGCCGCCGACGACCAGTCCGCTGCTCGTCTCATAGAACCCGTGATTGCTCGTATCCCTGAGAGCCTCGTGGGAGACCGCGCCCTAGCTCTTATTGCCGAGATCTACGAGCGTCGCGGACAAACCGACGATGCCATCTCTGCACTCACCACTCTGCTTGTTCAGTATCCGTTGAGTATTCTTGCGCCGACGGCTCGTGATCAGATTCGTCGACTTCGAGCTGAGTAAGCCCTCACCATCCTCCAAGAAACATATCAGGACACCACGTTATGTCGTTTTCCACGTTTTCGACCTTCGCAGAACTCCCCTACGAGCGCCCGAACCTCGAGTCCTATCGCACGAACCTCGAAGCCATCAAGCACCGACTTACCGCTGCAACGGAGGCCAGTGACTGCCTCGAGGCCGTTGCCGATTGGAACCAGCTGCGGATCGACGTGAGCACCATGCACAGCCTGGCAGAAGTGCGCTACACGCAGAACGTGAAGGACCCAGTCTGGAAGGCGGAGAAGGAGTTCTTCGATGTTGAGTCACCCAACATCCAGGATTGGAACAACCAGGTCGAGCAGTTGCTCGTGTCGTCGGCTCACCGAGCAGCGATTGAGGAGAAGTATGGATCGCTGTTCCTCACCCGCATGGAGCAGGCTCTGCGTGTGTTCGCCCCTGAGATCAAGTCGACCATGGTGGAAGAAGCACGTCTGTGCGAAGAGTACAACAACATCACGGCTTCGGCTCGGATCGAACTCAACGCAACGACCTACAACCTATCCACCATCGGAAAGCTCGCCATCGATCTGGATCGCGACGTGCGCCGTCAGGCTGTACAGGCGCAGTACGCCTTCCTGGGCGAACACGCTCGACGGATCGACGAGATCTACCATGAGCTGGTGCAGCTCAGAACGTCGAAGGCCCGAGCCCTAGGCTTTGCCAACTACGTGGACTTCCGGTACGTGGAATTCGGGCGTGTAGACTATGGCGCCGCAGAGGTTGCTTCCTTCCGTCAAAGTGTGATCGATCATGTTGTTCCACTCGTGTCCAGACTCAAACAGGCTCAGGCTAAGCGACTAGGCAGGGACACCTTGGCACTCTACGACGAGAAACTCATGTTTGCCGACGGCAATCCGATTGCGGAGGGCGAGCGCACCTTTATTGTAGATGCTGCCACGACCATGTACCGAGAACTGTCGCCGGAAACGGCCGAGTTCTTCCAACTAATGCTCGACGGCGATCTGATGGACCTCGATGCGCGGGATAACAAAGCCACT
>JAURGP010000015.1 GCA_030833725.1 Candidatus Kapaibacterium sp.
GTGTTCCGGTTCCACAGTAGAGATCCCACACAACGTCGGTTGGTTGAATCGAGGCAGCCAACAGCGTGCGTTCCACCAGATGTGGTAGTTGTTGCGTATTCGTCTGGAAGAACGAAAACGGAGAAATCTGATACGTCACACCGTGGGATTCCTCCACAAGGTATCCAGGTCCGTCCATCTGCACCACGTCACCTACGGCAACGGGTGAACGAGTATCATTCACGGCATGCAGGAGCGTGCTCCCCGCTGGCATCTGCGATGCCAACTGCATCCACCTCTCCACGAAACGGCGTTCAAGCTCCGACTCGGGCGTCGTAGTGATCAATGCGGACATGACGGACGAAGTAGTGGTACTCGTTCGCACCACAAGATGACGCAGAAACCCGGTATGCAGCCGAGCGTGGTGCGCTTCTACAGGGAACTGCTCGCGGAGCTGGTGCACGGCAGCCAACAGTGTATTGGCCGCCTCGGCCTGCAAAAAGCAGTGGTCGATGTTGCGCACCTTATCGAACCGGCCTGGCACGTGCAAGCCAAGAGCAAAGTTGCGGTCGTAGTCCTCGGCATGTTCCATTTCCATTGCCGTCAGCCACCGTGAAGCGCTGAATGAGAACTCCATTTTGTTCCGGTATCCGAACTCTGAGGGTGCTTGGAGTGTGGGATGCAGCGTGCCGACGTCCACCTTGGCTAGGCGCTCGAAGGCATCAGCTACATGCCGCTGTTTCCAAGCGGCCTGATGGTCGTAGGCCAGATGCTGCCACTTGCAGCCACCGCATACGCCAAAATGCTCGCATGGTGGAGTCCGTCGGGAGGGGGCTGCCGAGAGGATCTCGACTGTCTCGGCTTCCACGTACGAGGACTTGCTTCGCACCACACGTGCGCGCACTCGCTCGCCGGGCAAAGCCCCCTTCACAAAATGAACCACGCCATCGATCCGTCCGATGGACACTCCCTCGAATCCGATGGCCGTGACGTCGATGTCAACGAATCGCTCTTCCGAGGACCCTCGGCGGTGTTTGCGCGTGCGTGTCATTGGTAACTTTGAGCCACTAGAAAGAACGAAGTTACGCCGATGATCTCTGTCCGTCGATACAACCAAGGGATGGTTGAGGACATTGCCGTGTCCGAGCTCCTGACGATGGAGCTTGACCAGGGCGATGAACGTACGATGGTATGGGTAGACCTCCTCCAACCAACGGCCGACGAAGAAGCATTGATTCTTGGTTCGTGGTTCCCCATTAGTGAGCTCGAGCTGTCGGATGCACGGAGGGCCCACCACGTGTCAGATGTAGATGAGTTGCACTTTCCCAAGTTGGAGGAGTTCGAGTCCCACGTGTTTCTGATCGTGCATGGTTCGCTGATTCCTCCACGAGGGCCGTCGCAATCGCTGGAGGACTACATCCCGCAGATTCGAGGATCGCAGCTCAACATCTTCCTCAACCATCGCGTCATCATCACGCATCGGGCTGTGGATATGGGGATCGTGCGCCGGGTACAGCATATGCTGGCACAAAACCCGCGGCTTGCACTGCGTGGTCCGGACTTCGTGGCCGCCCAGCTCATCGACGTTACCGTAGACGACGTCCTGCACATTGGCAACGTGATTGAGGAGCGACTCCTAGAGCTGGAGCATACCATTCTGGAACGCGATGTGCGCGACATGGCCGCCCGTCTGATGAAGTACCGCCGTCGTGTCCACCTGCTGCGTCGCGCTCTTGGTTACCAGCAAGGTTTGTGCTCGCGTCTCGCGACCGGCGAGTCTGATTTTGTGAATGCCGATGAAACGATCTACTACCGCGACGCCATCGACCATCATGTGCAGGCCATCGACCAGCTCGACCTGCTTCGGGTGACGGTCGACAGCTTGATGGATCTTTACTTCTCGATGACATCCAATCGCTTAAATCAAGTCATCCGCATTCTGACGGTTATCAGCACAGTATTCCTCCCCATCACGTTCATTACGAGCTGGTACGGCATGAACTTCACGCACATGCCAGAGATCCACTGGCCCTATGGCTACCTTTGGGTGATTGGTCTCGTTGGAAGCGTGGGCGCCATCATGTTGATCCAGGCAAAACGCAGGGGGTGGCTTGGGTAAGGGGCTCGTAATCCTCGTAATCCTCGTAATCCTCGCGACCCTCGGAATCGCACGGAGTGCGCCGCTGCGTGCCACTGTACCCATCGCTGCCGTGGTCTGCTCAGCAACGGACACGGAACTCACGCTGGAGTTTCGCAGCAGCGGTGAGCCCATTGAGAAGTATCAACGTGCCGAGGTTGTCGGGAACCAGATCGTTGTGCGTATCGTGGACGCCGTCATTCCGGAAACACCGCCGTCGGCGTCCTGTGTCGACAACCTGAGCATCAAGGCAGAACAGATCCGGGAGTTCGCCGTATTCCGCATCCATGCTCCGGCATACGATGGCGACATCACCGTGAAGCGCCTGAGCCCTACATCCATTGCTCTTGTGGTCAACAAGACTTCGGCTTCTGCACGAACTTCTGCACCAGCTATCTCCACAGCAGCACCTTCGGCCTCCAAGAAGTGGAAACTCGATGTGATCGTCATCGACGCCGGGCACGGCGGCAAGGATGCCGGTGCCAAGGGCGTTAATGGTGTGTATGAGAAAACAGTTACGCTCGCATTGGCCCAGCGCTTGCGGGATCTAATCGTGCACAACCTCCCTGGCACCAAGGTGGTGATGACGCGCGACAATGACACATTCGTTGAACTCCATCGACGAACCAAGATTGCCAACAACGCCAACGGAAAACTGTTTGTGAGCATCCATTGCAACAGTATGCCAACGATCCCCCATCCCGCACGAGGCTGTGAAACCTACATCCTGCGTCCGGGACGCAATGAGGATGCTGCGCGCGTGGCAGCCACCGAGAATGCTTCTATTGCTCTGGAACAGGCGCAGAGTACCTACACGGGGCTCACCGAAGAGGAGCTAATCGTGGCCACGATGGCACAGCGCTCCTTTGTTCGCTTTTCGGAAGCGTTTGCCTCGCTGGTACAGCAGCACGCACCGCGGTACACCGGCCTGAAGAATCGTGGTGTGAATCAAGCGGGTTTTCTGGTGCTCGTAGGCGCGTCGATGCCCAACATTCTGTTCGAGACCGCCTTTCTGTCGAATCCAGACGATGCCCGGATTATCTCTTCGAAAGAGGGACAGGAACAGATGGCACAGGCCATGCTGCAGGCCATCAAGGACTATGCGGAACTGTATCAATCCACGTTGGACAACTAAGGATACCACCGTACCGTGCGCGACCCCTCCTCCTATAGCGTTGGCGAACTCACACGACGGATTGCTCCGTTCGTGCGACCCTTTACCGGGCTTGTGATTCTGTCCTTTGGAGCCAACCTGCTGTTCTCCCTGATGGATGCAGCAGTGCTTGCCATCGTCGACCCGGTGTTTCGTACGCTGTTTGGCGGTGAAAGTCCTACTGCTGCCTCTACGAAGCCCATCGTTGGCGGTGGCGTGAAGCAGATGTTCGATGCCTTCATCTTCCGCGTTGTGATTGCACCGGATTTTTTCGACTCCATTCGCAACCTGAGCATCTTCATCTTTCTGCTGTTCCTCATACGAGGCCTTGCCAAGTACGTCGGTCGTCTGGTGAGTGTACGAATCGAGGAAGGCATCATGAAGTCGGTTCGAGATGCGCTGTTCACGCACGTATCGTCGCTGTCGATGGACTACTTTTCTCGGAGGAAGACGGGCGACATCATGAGCTTGCTCACCAATGATGTGGGCGTGCTCAACCAAGCAACAGTGCAGTCGATTACCACGCTCTGGAAAGAGACCACGTCCGTCGTGATTTTCCTGGCAGTGCTCTTCTCCATCAGCGCCAAGCTCACCCTCATTGCCTTTGGTGTGAGCATCACAGGATTGCTCCTGATCCGAACGGCCACCACCGTCCTGCGTCGGTACGGCTCTCGCATGCAACAAGCGCAGGCTGATTATACCAGCACGCTGCAGGAATCCGTCTTAGGCATTCGTGTCATCAAGGCACTCGGCGTTGAGCAGGCCATGATCAATCGCTTTCGCGAACAGACCTACCAGTACGTTCGCATGGCCGTGCGCAACGGTCGCGTGATGGGGCTGGTGCCGGTGGTCAACGATACCTTCGGGATCCTGGCCCTTGTTGGTGTATTCTTCGCCGGAGGCGTCAGTCTTGCCAATGGTGAGATCGAGCCCTCAAGTCTGGTCACGTTTCTCTTCTTGCTGTTCGGGTTGATGTCGCCGATTACGGCCATTGTCTCCACGATCTCCAACATGCAGCGGGGTATCGCAGCAGGCGCAAACATCACCGCAACGCTGGATGAGCAGCCAACGATCTCCAATGGCATAGAGTCTGTTGCACGCTTTTCATCAGCGATCGAGGTGCGCAACGTCTCGTTCTCGTACGGGCACGAAGAGGTTCTCCGAAACGTATCCTTTACCATCCGCAAAGGAGAAACCATTGCCTTGGTAGGCTCCAGTGGCAGCGGTAAGTCCACCATGCTGGACTTGCTCCTTCGGTTCTACGATCCACAGCATGGATCCATCACCATCGACGGTCGGGATATCCGTACGCTGCAACAGGGCCCCTATCGACAACTCTTCGGCATGGTGTCGCAGGAAACCATTCTGTTCAACGATACGGTTGAGGAGAACATCCGCCTTGGTAGTCCTACTGTAAGCAGCGAGGCAGTTGTTGCCGCAGCTACAATTGCCCACGCCGATATCTTCATCCGCCAGCTGGGCAAAGGCTACCACACCGTGATCGGAGATCGGGGTATGCGGCTCTCCGGTGGACAGCGTCAGCGTTTGGCCATTGCGCGTGCTCTCGTCCGACAGCCAGACGTCCTGCTCTTCGACGAGGCGACGTCGGCCCTGGATACGGAATCTGAGCGGATCGTTCAAGAGGCCATCAGCGATGTCCTCACCGATCGCACGGCCGTCATTGTGGCCCATCGGCTCTCAACCGTGGTGCATGCTACCAGGATTCTCGTCTTCGATCAGGGATCCATCGTCGAGGAGGGCACGCATTCCGAACTTCTTGCGCGCGACGGCGTGTATGCTCGCCTGCACGCACTACAATTCCATCACGTGTAATCACCGCGTGTTTACATGCGGCGATACAACGTGTACTGACCCTGTTTCAGCTCCACCCTGTAAAGGGCTCCAAGAATCTGATCAACGATCGCCTGCTGGTCCTCAGCGATGGCTTGGGGATGATAGTACACGATCCATGATTGTTGGGCAGCTAGGGCTTGGAGCACCACTGCTGGGTCTACAGAGCTCGCAGGCAGCGCAACGCTCGTGTACGTATAGCTAGGCACCCAGCCACACATCCAGCCACCAAGGTACCAGGCGAGCTGTGGGTTCATAGCATCACCAGCGTTGTAGCGATGAAACAGGTAGGTAAACGACGACCCATCCTGTGACTGCTCCAGCATGGTCGTGGCCGTAGACCGACCACCACGGACGTGGTGGTCGGCTCCGAGCACAACAAAGGCCATTGCTCGCAGAACACCCACGGCGAGCACCACCACCAGCACCGACTGGTAGCCGTAGGCCATCATCCGCCGACGTATCCCATCGGGCGCAACAAGCGTTACGATCATCACGGCAGCAACGAGGCCAACAACAGCAACTGCCTCGAGCGGATACTGACGTACTAGCTGACGAATACCGTCGATGCTAACGAGTACTGCGATGACTAACGCCGCGAACAGCACCACCATCCTGCGACCACGCACCGTTGTTGCCAGAAGACGCTCATATCCATACACCGACACGAGCGCTGCAGCTGGCAACAGCATCACGACGTAATGAGGATTCTTGGTAGCAGCAATGCTCAGCACAAGCATAAGTCCAACGAACCAGGCCACTACCTGCCCTGCGCCACGATGCTGCTGAGCGGGCAGAGCAGCGCGATACACCGTGGCCACTACGACGTACACAAAGGCCGACACCATGAACGGGTTCGATCGCAACAGGTGATGGACGTAGTAGAGGTACTGCCACACGGCACCGGAAGCACCGGCGTTACCTTCAACAGGTGTGGTGAGGTGCGGAATCATCATCGACAGCCACACGTCGTTACCGTAGCGGATCAACATCGTGGCATACCACGGAGCCGCCAAGGCGATGCCGGCAGCAATGATGCCAGCAGCCTGCCAACGCACACTGCGATCTCGCAGCACGGGAAGGAAGAACAGTACCGGAATGATGCCCACGGTCATCTTCGACAGTAACGCACCAGCAATGGCTACCACGCCCCACCATCGGTGGTGATCGGTACGAAGCGCTGCCCAGAGGCCCAACAGGGTGAAGGCCATTAGTGGCACCTCCGTCATCGCTTGGCGCGAGTACTCCACCCAGTGCAGCGACGTTCCCAGCAGGACCACTGCTGCGATCGCACCACGATAGGACAGCATAGATCTGCCGATCTGATACGTGAGCCAGAGGGCAAGCACAGACCAACCGATTGTCATGAATCGAACGCCATATGCCGTTCGGCCGAACAATGACGTGCCGATGGCAACGCCCCACGAGGTTACGGGAGGAGGAGTACTGGAGTAGAGACCGCCCAAGGCGTGGGGAGTCTGATCCCACCACTCGTCAAAAAGAATCATGCTCTCGCCACGAACGGCATACAAGCCCTCATCCCAGGGCTGAATCTCCACCGATGACAGGCGCATGAGGTAGAATCCAGCAAACACGAGTAGCAATGCCGTTAGGGTGTGGTTCCGCTGTGTCATCCCCGTTACCCCCGTTATTCCCGTTATCCGACGACGTAGATGATCTGTGCCGGCATACACAGTACGAGGATGGCCATCGACATCCAGCCGAGGACTCGGCGGCCTGTCCCGATCGATTCCTGATCAGGAAGCTCCGGATGGTCTACCTTCACCAGGAAGCGCACAAAGAGTGCCCATACCAACCACCCTTCGCCAATGTGGAATAACCACGGTACGGCACGGTCGATGGCTGTAAGGGGCTCGCCAATCGTGTTCTGCAGGAACACCACAAAGGCTGATGGCGATGGCTCCTGCAGGTAGAGGTTGATGATGCCCACCAGACTCAGGATGCCAAGTGTGAACACCGTCCACCACAGCACGCGGGCGATCCTGCGCTGCCATACGCCCCCTACCAACGCATACAGGATATGGCCTCCGTCAAGGCTGCCGAACGGCGCCAGGTTCAGTGCGGTAACGAATAGTCCGAACCACCCCACACAGAGAAATGGATAGTGGTAGAACTCATTCATTGGGGGCATCCACTGCTCGGCGTCGACAAACCAGGAACGGAAGGCGGAGAACAGGATGGTGTCACCGAAGAACATGCCTGTTGCCGGAATGCCTCCTTCTGCGACGTACTCGGGATGGATGACGTAGAGTGATTCAATTCCGGGAAGATGGGTAAACCCGTAGACGAGAATGCCCAGACTCACAACGAAGCCCGAAAGTGGCCCGGCAATACCGATATCAAACAGGACAGTTCGGCTGGGGATGATGGACCGCGTGCGGATCACGGCTCCCATTGTTCCGAAGAGAATGAGTGGCATCGGAATGAAGTACGGAAGCGATGCATCCACGCCATGAATCCGCGCCGCAATGTAGTGGCCAAATTCATGGGCGCTGAGGAACAGTATGATGAGCAAGGCATAGGTGAGACCAGCACCCCAATTGGTGATCTCACTGAACTGCTCCGGCGAGAGCCCAGCCCACTGAGCTCCCGCCATCATGGTGCTGAGAAACGTCAGGACGAACAACAGGGCATGCAACCAGTACCGATCTCGTGTGCGGGACCGTGCACCTATGAGTTCACGCATGGTGATCGCCAGATCGCTCCGGGCGCATTTGCGGGAAGAAGACCACATCGCGAATCGAGGTATTGTCCGTCAGCAGCATCACGAGGCGGTCGATGCCAATACCCAGCCCAGCCGTTGGCGGCAGACCCACCTCAATGGCATGCAGAAAGTCCTCATCAACAATCATGGCTTCGTCGTCGCCAGCTGCTCTGATGCGCGCCTGTTCTTCGAGGCGCTCTCGCTGATCAATGGGGTCGTTCAGCTCGCTGAAGGCATTGGCGATCTCCTTGCCATTGATGAATAGCTCGAAACGCTCCACCAAGCCTGGCTCGGATCGGTGAGCTTTGGCCAGGGGCGACATCTCCACTGGGTAGTCCATCACGAAGGTTGGCTGCACCAGATGCTCTTCAACCCGCTCACTGAAGATCTCATCCAGAATCTTCATGGCACTCCACGTTGGATCGACCGACACACCAATGACTCCGGCGGCCTCTACCAGTTCCTGGCGACTCAAGCCGCGCAACTGCATGCCGGTGTACTGCTCAAACAGGTCAAACATCCGTGCTCGCCGAAACGGCATGGCAAAGCTGATCTCGGTGCCATCAACCGACACTGTGCTGCCACCATGGACCTCCTGCACCAAACTGTTCAGCAGGTGCTCGGTCATGTCCATCATCCAGAGGTAGTCCTTGTAGGCAACGTAGATCTCCATCGACGTGAACTCGGGGTTGTGGGTCTTGTCCATTCCCTCGTTCCGGAAGTTCTTCGAGATCTCGTACACACCCTCAAAGCCCCCTACAATCAAACGCTTCAGGTAGAGCTCATCGGCAATCCGAAGGTAGAGCTCCACATCAAGAGCATTATGATGCGTCACGAAGGGTCGGGCCGTAGCTCCTCCATACAGTGGTTGGAGAATCGGCGTTTCCACTTCCAGCCAGCCACGGTCATCGAAGTACCGACGCATCGCCGAGATCACCTTCGACCGTGTAACGAACGTGTTCTTGATGTTGGGATTGGCGATGAGATCAAGGTAGCGTTTGCGGTATCGCTGCTCCTTATCGGCAAAGGCGTCGTACCGTGTGACGGTTCCGTCGTCGGCAACTTCCTCCTTGGCCAGTGGGATCATGGCAACCGACTTTGTGAGCAAGGTGAAGGACCGTGCATACACCGTGGTTTCACCGGTCTGCGTGCTGAACACGTAGCCCTCGGCACCGATGATGTCGCCCAGATCCAGCTTCTTCAGCACATCGTAGGCCTGTTCACCAACATCGTCGCGTTTGAAATAGATCTGAATCCGTCCGCTCTGATCCTGAATGTGACAAAACGTGGCCTTCCCCATGCGTCGAAGTGCCATGATTCGCCCAGCTACGGCCACTGTAGCATAGTCTGCTGCCGCATCTGGTGAAAAACCATCCAGGATGGCATGGGCATCGTGTGTCTTGCCAAACGTCGGCGGATAGGGTTCAACACCCATGGCCCGGATCTCGGCTAGCTTGATCCGACGTTGTTCTTCTTGCTCGTTGCGGGTTTCTGACATCGTTACGGTGTGTATTCGTGGAGAACAAAGATAGGGCGCCGACAAAGCTCCAGCATTGGCTACGTCCGCGCGCGCCGCTGTCGAACCACTTCGAACAGCACGATACCAGCGGCTACCGAGGCGTTGAGCGATCCAATGCGGCCCTGCATCGGAATCTCCACCACATGATCGCAGTGATCAAGGACGCGCTGATGCAACCCCTCTCCCTCACTGCCAATCACGATGATGGTTGGTCGCCAGTAATCGACGGCATCGTACGCAGTGGTGGCAGGAATGGCCGTACCGATGATGGTCCATCCTGCCTCGGCACAGGCCGCCAGTGCGGTAGACACGCGTTGCACCTTGGCAAGTGGCAGGTGCTCAAGAGCGCCAGCCGAAGCCTTCACTGCCGTAGGCGTGACTGGTGCCGTGTAGAGCTCTGGAATGATGAGGCCGGCAGCACCGGCAGCCTCTGCGCTGCGTGCGATAGCTCCAAGGTTGTGTGGGTCCGTGATTCCATCCAGCACGACAAGCAATGGATGGTCGGATGCGGCCCGAGCGTCCGTTAACAGTTGATCCAGCGTTATCGGATCACGTACGGGTCGCAGTGCAATCACGCCTTGAGCGTCATTTCGAGCAACGCCAAGATCACGCTCTAACTGCTGGAACTTCCTGCGATCCATGGTCGAACATGGGACCTTACCACGGTCAGCCTGGGCACGGATGCGATTGAGCGGCGCGTCGTCGGCACCGTAGCTCAGGAAGATCTTCTCAAGTGGCAGACCGGATTCCAGTGCTTCGGCTACTGCACGGCGACCAACAACATAGCGTTGCGTGTTCATCATGAGGCCGTCTCCACCAGAGATTCAGCTAGGTGTTTGCCGAACTCGGCAACATCTGCAAAGGAGTTGTAGAGTGGGGCCGGAGCCATCCGAATCACGTTCGGTACTCGCCAATCCACTATAACGCCTCGTCGTGTGAGGGCATCGAACACTGCCCGACCATGGTGATCAAACTGGATCGACAGTTGTGCTCCTCGACGGGAGGGATCGGCCGGCGTAATTATGCGCACATCTGTGCGATCAGCCACAACGTCCGTGATCACGTCCCACGCAAAGGCCGTCAGCTGATCTCGTTTTCTGGCAATGCGATCCATGCCGGCTTCCATGAAGATGTCGAGTGAAGCCTTGTGCGCGGCCATAGGTAGAATCTGTGCGTTGGACAACTGCCATCCATCGGCACCAGGTGTCGGCACAAAATCGTGGTCCATGTGAAACCGCGTGGCTTCATCATTGCCCCACCAACCGGCAAGGCGCACCAGATCCGTGCGATGCGCGTGACGCTCATGCACAAAGGCACCCCCGACACCACCGGGGCCCGAATTGAGGTACTTGTAGCTACACCACACGGCAAAGTCAGCTCCCACCTCGTGGAGATCTGGTTGAACGTTACCGGCAGCGTGCGCAAGGTCGAATCCCACCATCGCTCCAACAGCGTGAGCCGTTCGCGTGATCAGGTCCAGCGGAAACAGCTGGCCGGTATAGTAGTGGACAGCGCTGATCATCACCAGCGCCAGCGAGTCGGCATGCGACTCGATGGCCGACACAATCTGCTCGTCGGTGATCTCGAACGTGCCGGGAGCAGATTCCACCTCCAGCAGGCCCTCGTGTGGATCGAACCCATGCCACTGCAGTTGTGAGGCCACCGCATACCGATCCGACGGAAACTCATGCCCTACCATCAACACCTTATAGCGCTCCTGTGTTGGCTTGTAGAACGATGCCAGCATTAGATGGAGATTCACCGTAAGGGTATTCATAGCAACGACTTCCTGCGGCTTGCCCCCCACAATCATGGCAAGGGGCTCTTTGAACTGATGATGGTAGCTCCACCACGGATTCCGTGCCGACAGGTGGCCGTCGACGGCTAAACGCGCCCAGTCGTCCAGTTCGCGCTGGACGTACGTAGCTGCTGTTGACGGCTGCAACCCCAGTGAGTTGCCGGTGAAGTACAGTACACGATCCGATGACGTGTCGGGAAAGATGAATCGATCACGAAACGTAGCCAGTGGATCAGCAGCATCCAATGCTGCTGCCCGTTCGGCATGAGCTACGTGAAGATCAGGCGGGGTGGACATGGACTTCCTTCAAAACGATCTGAACTGCATCTACAAGGCCGTACAAAGGTAGGCACGTGTTAATTTCGGATCATGATCAATGCTCGACGCATCTCTCTCCTACTTCTACTCGGCAGCCTAACGACACTCGCAGGCTGCTCCTACAACTACCTTGCCAAGCCTCGCCCCATGGTACTGCACTGCCCCGTTGAGCGCAGTGAGTACATGCGCACGGCCGCAAACATCTTTGAACGAAACGGCTACTCCGTTACAGAGCAGGATCAACAACTGGGAATCCTGATGGTACAGGACTCCATCACCGACGTAGCCTGGCGATACGAGTCGCTGGTTCGCACGTGGAAGATCCAGCATCGTGTGGACTCCGTTATCGTAGAGGTGTGGAGCGTGTCCACGCGGAAGGATGGCAGCGATGTCAAGCAGACGTGGGATAAACGCTGGTCGGACGAGATCGTCAAGGAATGGATGCGTCCGGTACTTACGTCACTTGAATCTGCCTGTGGCCTTGGTAGTCCCCTTCGACCATCGGGACGATAAACCCTTAGACAACCAGATCATTGGGGACGTCAACCTCCATCAACAACATTGCCGAGGCAATGGTCTTGCCCTGAGCGTCAAGTTTCAGGGAAACGGTACCGCCTCCCCCCAGCGTGTTATGCAGGACAAAGTTCAGCGCCCAGAGATTGGGCAGCTCGTACCGATCCACCTCACCTAAGCAGATGCCCGCAAAGTGCGCTTTGACGCGTTCAACCGTCAGCACGTCGCGAAGTACGGGATAGTAGGCTTCGTTGAATGCAATAACACCACAGTTTGCGGCGTCGCCCTTGTCGCCACTACGGGCGTGAGCAAGCTTGGACAGTTGTACTCTCATAGTTGTACTCTCATAGCGATGACAAGATACGAAAGCGGTAACTTTGCAGGTCCCTTTCCTAGAGGATCCGTATGAACCGAATCATGTTTAAGTCGAAACTCCATCGGGCCCGCATTACGCAGGCAGACCTATACTACGAAGGTAGCCTGACGATCGATGAGGACCTGATGGATGCTGCCGACCTCCTTGCCTACGAAAAGGTGTCGGTGGTCAACATCAACAATGGCGAGCGGTTTGAGACGTACGTCATACCGGGTACGCGCGGCAATCGCGAAATCTGCCTGAATGGAGCCGCTGCGCGCAAAGGACAGATAGGTGACGACGTGATCATTATCTCCTACACCACCATGCCCGATGCCGAGGCGCGAAAGCATGAACCCACGGTGGTCCTCGTAGACGAGAACAACCGGATCGTGTCGACCTCCCGTTCCGTGGATGCCTACACGTACGTAGGACGCAAGAACTAACGCCAGAACTAGCCCCAGAACTAACCTTCTTCCAGCTTCCAGCTTGATGATGCAACACTCTCCACTGGCCGTGGTGATCCTAGCCGCAGGCCAAGGCAAACGCATGGGAAACCCCGAGCGTGCTAAGGTACTTACCCCATTGCATGGAAGGCCACTGATCAAGTACGTGCTCGACACCGCTTCAGCACTCCATGCCAGTCCTGTGGTGGTGATTGTTGGTCACCAGCGTGAAGCCGTCACCGACTTCGTGCAGACGGTTCTACCAACAGCAGCGTGCGTGGTGCAAGAAGAACAGCTCGGCACCGGCCATGCCGTGGCACAGACGCAGACCGTACTCCACAACTTCGCTGGAAGTGTCTTGATCCTGAGTGGCGACGTACCTCTGCTGACGAACGAAACACTCACGGCTATGATCGATGAGCACCGCTCCCACGGTGCCGCTCTCACGGTACTGACCACGCGTGTTCCGGATCCTACGGGATATGGGCGCATTGTACGAAGGTCGGATGACCTCCTAGAGCGGATCGTTGAGCACAAGGATGCTACTGAGGAAGAGCGCACCATCCACGAGATCAACTCAGGTGTATATCTCGTCGAAGCACCACTGCTGTTCGATGCCCTGTCGCGTGTGGGCCGATCCAATGCCCAAGGCGAGTATTACCTGACAGACATTGCTGGCATCCTACGGAATGATGGTCGCGATGTGCGTGTGTTTTCTACACCACGTTGGCACGAAGTCCATGGCATCAACACTCCAGTAGATCTGGCAGAAGCAGAACAGTATCTTCGGCGATCAGCGTCATCTCTCCTCTAAGTACCACATGATCACACAGATAGACCACATCGGCATCGCCGTCCAGGATCTCGAAGCTGCGATGGAGCTCTATCGCGGTCTGTTTGGGGTAGAAACCTTCCACCAAGAGACGGTCGAAAGCCAGGGCGTTGCCATCGCATCGTTTCTTGTAGGGCAGGTACGGATTGAGCTCACGGCAGCGCTGAACAGCGATTCCCCCATTGCATCATTTTTGGCTAAGCGTGGTGAAGGCATTCATCACGTTGCCTTTCGGTCGGACGCCATCGAGGGTGACCTTCGTCGGGCCCAGGATCGTGGCGTTCAGCTGATCAATCACGAGCCCCAGCCAGGTGCTCACGACATGCTTATTGCCTTCCTCCACCCGAAGAGTACGGGAGGAGTCCTCATGGAATACTGCACGGAGAAATGACAGACCATGGCAACGTTAACCCTCCTGCGTCACGGGCAGTCCCAGTGGAATCTTGAAAATCGCTTTACCGGCTGGGTGGACGTCGACCTATCTCCATTGGGAGAAGAGGAAGCCCGGATCGCGGGAGAAAAACTCCGAGACGTGCCCGTGGACGTGGTGTTTACGTCCGTCCTGAAGCGATCCATCCGCACGGCAGACCTTGCCTTGGAAGCCGCTGGAAAACTGGAGCTACCAACGCATCGCAGTCAGGCACTCAATGAGCGCCATTATGGCGACCTGCAGGGACTCAATAAGGCCGAAACTGCTGCCGTCCACGGCGATGAGCAAGTACGACTCTGGCGGCGCTCCTACGATATCGCCCCGCCGAACGGCGAGTCGCTCAAGGATACGCGGGACCGCGTAGAGCCGTACTACCGAGAACAGATCGCTCCATTGCTTCGCGCCGGCGTAAACGTGTTAGTCGTGGCGCACGGCAACTCACTGCGGTCGCTCATCATGCTGATTCAACACCTCACCCCAGATCAGATTCTGGCCACCGAGGTTGCCACGGGCATTCCCATTGTTTATGAACTTGACCAGGATCTTCACGTTGTTCGCTCCTCAACTCTCGGCTAGACTCACCTGCACCATCACCTTCTGCCTTGCGATTCTAGCACCCGCGCTGCCGGCACAGAACGCACCAGACGATGCCGTCATCACGGCGCTTCGCACCGAGGTGGCGCGTTCCATGCAGGGGCTTTCCCACCGGACCCCAGCCCCCTACATGATCAGCTACGGGGTTACCGAGACGTCGACGACGCTGATTGTTGCCTCGTTTGGCAATCTGTTGACGAGCAGCACCACAACACAACGTGTGCTGGACGTTGACCTGCGCGTTGGCGACTACACACTCGACAATACCCGGTCGATCCGCGGTGTTGCCTTTGAGCTTGGTCGAGGTACGCGAGGCGTGCAGCTCCCCCTGGGTAATGATGTTTCAGCCCTGCGCACAGCCGTGTGGCGTGCCACCGATCAGGCCTACCGGTCGGCTGCCGAACGGTATGAAAAGGTACTGACGAACCTGAAGGTCAAGGTGCGCGAAGAAGACTCGTCAGCAGACCTGTCGCGCGAGGTACCGTCCACGTTCATCCAGCCACCGGTTGCCGTGGCCTTTGATACCGTTCTGTGGCGCCGGCGCGTAGTGGAGCTCTCCTCGATCTTCAGCGGCTACCCCGAGATCTATACGGGCAGGGTGTCGTTTCAGTCGGACGTGGTTACGAAGACCATCATTACAAGCGAGGGCACAACTGTTCGACAATACGAGCCGATCATCAAGCTGTTTGTCTACGTCAAAACAAAGGCCGATGACGGAATGAGTCTGCCGGTGTATGAGAGCTACTCCGCTTACACGGCCGACCGCCTTCCCTCCATGGAGCAGCTGCGAACCGATGCCAATCGGCTGCTGGATATATGCAGGAAACTGCGCACGGCTCCACTCATGGAAACCTACTCTGGACCGGCCATTCTCTCTGGCCGATCGGCAGGAGTGTTCTTCCACGAGATTTTCGGCCACCGCGTAGAAGGGCATCGTCAGAAAGATGCCAACTCCAGCCAGACCTTCAAAAACTTTGTCGGTCAGCGCATTCTCCCACCCTTCATCGACGTGGTCTTCGACCCTACGATCCGCTCTCTGGAGGGTATCGATGTGGTGGGCTCGTACCAGTACGATGATGAAGGCATGCTGGCGCAGCGCGTTCAAGCTGTTGACAAGGGCATCTTTCAGAACTTCTTAATGTCGCGCTCCCCGATCGAAAACTTTCCATCCAGTAACGGCCACGGCCGACGTCAAGCCGGCAACAAGGCGGTTTCGCGGCAGTCAAACCTCTTGGTGATTGCGCAGGAGTCCGTGCCGGTGGAGGATCTTCGCTCGGCACTTCGTGATGAGTGTCAGCGCCAAGGCAAGGAGTTCGGCCTGTACTTCGAGGATATTCAAGGGGGCTTTACGTTCACGGGACGAACGGTGCCCAATGCCTTCAACGTCCAGCCACTGATCGTCTACAAGGTGTTCGCCGATGGGCGCCCGGACGAGCTCGTCCGGGGTGTGGATCTGATTGGCACGCCCCTTACCACCTTCACCAACATCACGTTGGCTGGCAACGACCTGGGAATCTTCAATGGCGTATGTGGTGCTGAGTCCGGCGGTGTTCCGGTGAGTGCATCATCTCCGTCGCTGTTGGTGTCGCAGATCGAAGTGCAGAAGAAGCAAAAATCACAGGCAAAGCCGCCAATCCTTGCCGATCCGACATCGGTGGCTGGATCCTCACCCGCTCCATCGGCCTCTTACACCACCGGCATGATTCAGGCGATGCAGGATGAGATTGCACGGTCCATGCAGGAGCTGCGTATCGATGATTTGCCAGCACCGTACGTGATTGAGTACACGATCACGGAGCGCGACCGGATTGGCGTTCACGCCACACTAGGATCGATCGAGGACATCGACACGACGTCCATGACAACCCTCACCGTGCGGGTGCGTGTCGGTGATCCGTCCTTCGACAACACGAACTTCTTTGACGTATCCTTAGGCTTCTTTGGATCCAGCGACGACGAGGAGTCGTTCCGAAACCGCATGATTCCGCGCGATCTGTCCTATGCCGATCTGCGACGCGAACTCTGGCTAGCCACCGACGCCTGTTACAAACAAGCCGTTGAAATCTACGCCAAGAAAACAGCTAGTCTCAAGAACCGTACACGGTCCGATACGACGTGGGACTTCACGCTGCTACCTCCGGATACGTTGACCGATACGTCCGGAGTCTCGAGGCCAACTGATCGCGAGTCGGTTGCTACGATGGCAAAGGACCTGAGTGCAGCCATCAGCGCAGAGTTCCGCAACTACCCAGCGATCCATGCATCGCGCGTTGGGATGGAGTACGTGCCAGAGCGAACCATCTACGTGAACTCCGAGGGGCGCGTGATGGTGAAGTCCGAAGTTTTTACCGGAGTGGAGATCGTGGCTACCACACAGGCTTCTGATGGCCAGCCGATTTCCGATGCCTGGGCAGCCTACAGTGCCAATCCATCTGACCTACCATCGATCGACAGCCTACAACAGATTGTGCGCAACCTGTGCTCCTCCATCACCGCTCAACAGCAGGCCGAGAAGATCGAACCGTACTCCGGTCCCGTGCTGCTGGAGGGACAAGCTGCTGCGCAGTTCTTTGCGCAGGAGTTTGCCCCGATGCTCGTAGCGCAGCGCAAGCCCTTGTCGGAAGGGGGCTTCTCCACCGATGAACGCTCGATGGCTTTTCAGAATAAGATCGGTGCCCGGGTGCTGCCGGAGTTTCTCTCGGTGCATGCTCGGCCATCGCTCGCCTCATGGAACAATAGTCCCGTTGCAGGCACCACCACCCTGGACGACGAGGGGATGCCGGCACAGGATGTAACCCTCGTTGAGGACGGCTACCTCCGTAGCCTCCTTTCCAGCCGTGTGCCAACACGCCGCGTGAAACAATCGAACGGCCATCAGCGCGGCGGAGCTGCCATGCTGAGTGTTCTCAGCGTATCGGCATCGGACACCACGCATCAGCTGTCGCAGGCTGACCTACGAGCCGAATTGCTCGAGTTGGTGGCACGACGCGAGCTTCCCTACGGTGTTGTCATACGACGCATCTTGGACCGCAACCTTCTTGCTACCGGAGTGTATCCCCTGCTTGCAGGAAGTGCTACCATTCGGCTTCAGCCTGGGGTGGTCCTGATTCTCGATGCTGTGCGTCTCTACCCTGATGGCCATGAGGAGCCAATCCGTGGTGCCGAACTTGCGGGGTTGTCGGCCTACACGTTTAAGGACATCGTCCACACAGGGACGGCCGCGTACGTCCACAACTACCTCGCTCCTTCCGTGGTGCCGGCGTTTATCACTGGAGGCTCGCAGTACGTCATGAGTACCATCATCACACCAGATGTGCTTCTCGATGATGCCGAGGTGCGACAGCCCGAAGGCGACCTGCCCACACTGCCAGTGTTGGCACATCCGATGGCGCCCTAGAACGCATCTGCACGCCACCGTATGCCGAGGTACACCATCCTCGGACTGGTGGGCCCCCATGCCATGGAAGCGTCGAAGTATCGGCTGAACGGGTCATTCGCAGCAATCACTGGATCCTGCTGAACAAAACCGTTCAGGTTTTCACCTCCCACGTAGACGTCGAATCCCGGAAACCGACGGGTGATCTGCGCCGTCGCTCGCCAGTAGCCGGGAAAGGTCTCCATCATGGAGTACTCCATGGGATTGCCCAACGTTGTGGGCATCCGTCCAGCTCCGTTGTAGGATACCGTACCGTCCACCTGCCACTCAGCCCCCTGCGTTTCCCAAGCAAGGGTGAGCAACACACGATCCCTCGAGAGCATGGGTGCTACTTGAAGCGTACCGTTGTACGGTGATTGCACGTCAAGCCATCGGTAGGCGATGCCAACATCCAGACGTGGGACGGGTGAGGCTTGCACCTGGGCCATGATCGATGTTGAGTAGCTTCTACCGTCAAGGTTGGTCACCCACAGATGACGCACGGACCGATCGAAATCAACAACAACGCGATTACTGAATTCCGTGTGGTACACCTCTGCATCAACTACGATGGGTCGGTCTGCAACGGAGAACGACGTGGTAAACGATGCGCCGTAGTTCCAGGCTTGCTCGGGTCGAAAGAGCGGATCCAGATGCAGCGTGCGGCCATTGATGAAGGCTGAAAGGTTTTCGGTGATCGCACTTGGTACTCTCCAGCCACTACCCACTGATGCTCGGATCGACGTGAGCGATCCAGCCTGCCATTTCACGTGCATGCGTGGTGTGAGTCGCGAACCGAACTGATTGTGCCAATCCGATCGCAGTCCAGCGACGATGGTAAGGGGCTGCACAGGTGCCCAAGTCGCCTCGGCATACACACCGGGCACCGACTCCGTTCGGTTGAGTTGGGTTCCGCTCGTCGTATCTGTGCGAAGTGTTTCCCCCACCTGATCCCATCGATAACTCACGCCGGTGTTGAGTTGAAAGCCCTCCCAGAGGGTCGCAGCGAAGACGGCCTTGGCCTGCAGCGTGCGTTCACGGGCGTCTAAGCTGCGCTCACCGAACTGCGAGGACATGTTGTGGATCGCTCCGGAAACAATCAACGCCACCGAGCTCTGATCGAGATCGTCGATCACGTCCAGCAAACCGTACTTCGCATAGGATTCCAGTCGCTCGATATCGGTAGCGATGCTATAACGTTGATCGCGAACGATAGCCGTGCTTGTGTTACCCGACTCATAGGCGTCCAGCACACCGTGGATAAAGAACTGCCACTCCGTTTCATCATCGTTGTAGTACCACTTGTTCACGGCATTGAGTTGACGAAACAGGGGCGTGTCGAGAAAGCCGTCGCCATTGCCATCGATCTCACGCTCCAGAATTCGGCCATGCAGCATGGTGATCGTCGACAGTGCGTCCGATACGTGTTGAGCTCCGTACAGGTTCAACTCGGCTCTACCAAAGGTGTTGCCGTAGGCGTTCACGTAGAACGGCTCCTCGGTTGCCAGTGGATCCAGCATGCAGATGTTAATCTGTCCGGTCATTCCCTCGTAGCCATTGGTGACCGTAGCTGCCCCTTTGGCGATGCTGATGTTATCCATGAACGGCCCTGGGATGTGATCCAGGCCAAACGGAATCTCCAGCGAGAGCATCAGTGGAACAGCGTCCGTCAGCAGTTGGGTGTACTGCCCACCAAGACCCAGTAAACGGATGGTGCGAGCGCCACTCACGGCATCGGTAAACGAGACCTCCACCGACGGACTTCGTTCAAAGGATTCGGCCAGCGAACAGCATGCAGCTCGGGAGAGCTCCTTTCGGGTGACCACTTCAGTGCGCAGGGGTGCGGAACTGATGGTAGGAGCATCTGCCTCTACGCGAACTTCCTTGGTGGTCACGGAATCCGCAGGGTACTCTGGCTGTGCAACCATGACGACTGCCATGGACGCCAGCATCCACGCAGAGTGAAAACATCGAGAAAACATGAGAGTCTCCGTGTGTGAGTTAATGAGTTCAACAGAAAAACACACCGGAGATTCTAGATCAGGAACACCGCCAACATTGGTTGTTCGGGGGGCTCAGGAGGATGAGCCTGCTCATACACGCGCAACCACTGCAACGAGTGGCGTTGCACGGCTAGGATAGACTGCAACGGAAGGATGTCAATGACGTCGTTGACGGGCGTTGCCAGGTGATGCGACTCCTGAGCAACGGACTGACCATCGACTTTATTAACGACGACCTCTGTTTCGCAACAATCGCAATCGGACTCGCAGCAGGGATCCGACTCGACGGCCGCCGTAGCGGCAATAGGAACATCACAGCAATACGATACCACGACCGGCAGGCCCGTAGTTGCCAGAGCAAACAGGACTGCAAGGAGGCTGGTCACGACGGATCTGAATGTGATGATCGACAGTAACATTTGCACAAAGATATCATCATCTCGTGTCGTCACTAACGATGCATATCAAGTTTTTTTTCCACTCCCTTGCGAAACACGTCGAAACGTCGTTATTTCCCCCATCACCTGTGGAGGTTCCTGATGGAAGAGATCAAAACCTATTCCAGTAAGGATGTTACGGTCGTTTGGCGACCGGCTCTTTGTGAACACTCGACACACTGTTTTCGCAGTTTACCCGAAGTGTTCAACGTGCTCGTCAACCCGTGGATTCAACCCGAAAAGGCTGCCGCAGAGCGCGTGATCGACGTTGTTCGGCGCTGCCCCTCCGGCGCATTAACAATACAGGGCACCACAGAAGATCGAACGTCGGAATAACCCACTTCGTATCTTTGCAGCATATGAGAAGTGTACTACTCATCTCTGTTGTTCTCGCTGCCGTTGCCACGGCATTTGCTGTGGAAGCGACGGTAGACTATCTCCGTGCCAGGTCTACTGGTTCAGAGGTTGTTATCGAGTGGCGCTCGGGAGACGAGTCGAATGTGCGACACTACATCGTTGAGAGAGCCGGCGAAGATCAGGTGTTCCGCACGGTGACGACCGTTCGTGCAGAGGGTTCGAACAAGACCTACACCTACAAGGACACCGAGGCGTTTGGCAAGGATGAGGGTGCCGACCGTCAACTCGCTGGAACGTACTTCACCTATCGCCTGAACATCGTGATGTCCGACAACTCCTCTACTTACTCCACCACTGCCGGTGTATCGCACAACGTAAGTACGGTACGCAGAACGTGGGGTATGATCAAGGAATTGTTCCGCTAATTCCGTGACTGCCCGCCTTGCCGTCCTGAGCGGTAGCTTTCTCCTCTGGGCCACTCTACATCTCCCTGCCTCCGATGCCACACACTCCGGTAGATGCGGCACGCTCGCTGTCTCCGAAGTTCAGCGTGTACAGGAGCTGGAAGCAGGCATCCAGTCCGATCGTCCGCGCCCAGTCCTCCCATTGTACCTCGACGCACCGAGCGGATGGTTTCGCGTCCACTACGCGATCACCGGCCCCGATGCCGTCCCCGATGCTGATGACGATGGCGACGGCATTCCTGACTACGTGCAGGAGGCCATCATAGCCCTTGATCGCTCGTGGAACATCCAGCAGCAGTATCAGGCGCCACCACAGCCGCTCTCCGACGGTATGGCAGGGGGCTCTCCAGCACTGGACATCTACCTTCGAGACCTCTCCATGGCTGGCCCGGCAGGAGCTGGCTACTACGGGATCACCATTCCGGATAGTCTTGTGAGTAGCGGCGTTGGGCGCTGGCCACGCTTTACGACGTGGCTGGAAGTCGACAACGATTTTGCTCCGGGTGACACCAACGTGTACGGAGACACGGTGTTTGGTACCACTGGAGTTGCCGGCTTGCGCATCACGTGTGCCCACGAACTCCATCACGTAGCTCAGCTCGCACAGTTCGGCACTGCAAATGTTCAGCTCATGCTGTACGAGCAGATGGCCACCTACATGGAACTCATCTGCTATCCAGAGTATGACGATTGGCGGATCTACGCGACGAAGTTTTTCCGCGACCCAGCGGCGTACGCTCTGGGAGACGCATCAGCCTTCGCTGGCTATGTATGGGGGTGGTTCCCCCGTGTGTATGGCGCCAGCGATGTTCAGGTATATGCAGGCGTCTTCTCAGCCATGCAGCAGGGCGAGCGTCCGTTTACGGCCATGGTACAGGCTACCGCGGCCATTGGGCATCCACTAGATAGCACGTTCACACGCTTGCTACCACTCCTGTTCTACACAGGTGATCGAGCCGGCGACACAACTACAACGGCTGGACCTCCCACCCCAGAGCTTTTGCCAACCCTCTCATGGCATCGCGCTGAAATCGCACAGGCTCCTGCTGTCCTTTCGTCGGGAGAGCTACGACCGTTCGAAGTTCGGGCGTTGCAGTTTACCATCCCCACAACGGATGGTGCCGAACCGGTATCGACCTCGGTGCTACTGAGTTGGACAAATCTTGAAGCATACCAATCAACAGAGTTTCCATCCCGTCGCGGGTATCAGTTGGTGTTGCAGCGGTCTCCTGATGAACGATTCCAGCCCATTGCAGGTACGTCATGGGGCGTTCGTATTGAGCCTGCTGATGTTACCATGTGGATCGATAATGCCGCAACGGTGCGTCCGGCACAGCCATATCCCCTACCCGTAGCTCTGCAGACCGACCCAACCGTGTACGTTCCCGTACCAGGTGCGCTACCCGGCGATCCAGTGGTGGTACATTTGCGAACGGCGGCCATGGGCATGATATACGAGCATCGGGGTACGGTGCAGTACGACCGAGATCGCATCGTGGCTCAGGTACCGCTTCCGTCCGTGCTTGTGCCTGGAGTGTACCTGTTGACCGCCGACTGCAACGGTACAACCGTCCTTCACAAAATTGTTGTGCAGCGATGACCACGCTCTCCTTAGACAGCGTAGCGAAGAGCTTCAACAATCGACACGTGCTCCGCGATGTAACGCTGGCGGCTACCAGTGGTGACGTCTTTGGCATTGTGGGGCCGAATGGCTCTGGAAAATCTACGCTGATTCGCATGGCAGCCGGGATGCTGCGGCCGGATGCAGGCACGGTGACGCTCACGGTGAGCGATGCACGGATACCCATCGAACAGCACCACCTCCACGTTGGTGTGGTTGCCCCGTACCTCAGGATCTATGAGGAGTTCACGCCATTCGAGCATCTCCACCTGCAAGCCAAGCTTCGTGGAGCCGCCAGCTCCGCCCAGGAGATTCGGAGTACGCTGGAATCCGTCAACCTCGCTAGCCGTCAGAACGACCCTATTCGACTGTTGTCGTCGGGGTGGAGGCAGCGGGTCCTCGTGGCTCTGGCACTCCACCATAAGCCGGCGGTGCTGCTCTTGGACGAGCCGACCCTTACGCTCGACGATGATGGCCGAGAACTCGTACGCCACCACGTGGTAGATCACTACCGGCGTGGTGGCGTAGTTCTTCTTGCAACGAATGATGAGCGTGAGCGGCAGTGGTGTACTACCGAGCGATCCCTACGAGACTAGATAGAACGGCTTACTTCGCGCTCTTCTGAAACACAGGGCTGGAGCTTTCTTTCACGAAACCGTAGGCACGAACCTCGAGCGTTGGGTAGTCTGGGTGATTCGTTTTTGCCGATACCAGCGCCGAGTACTGTCCCTTCAATCCCGGAATCAGTGTTGCGACTAACTCCATCGACTCTTTTGGAGCGAGCTTCTTCGTACCGGAGACGTTAATCGCCAAGTCGTTGTCGGCTGCCCAGTTGGAGAACACGATTTCCTGATCCGAGTTGTTCTTGATCTGGATCTTTGTTTCCGCCTGCTTACCTACTTCGAGGTCCTGGAAGGAAAGGTAGATCGACGGTGTCATCACGATAGCCCGCTGAATATCTGCTTTCAGGAAGATGAAGGCCACCTTTTCATTCGTGTCGAGGTTGGCAGCCACATCACCACCACGCTTGCGGAACTCGTCGCGAGCCTTGATGCCATCGGCATCACCCCAACGCACCGTAATGCTTTTGGTGACCGGTCCGGACTGAGCTGGAGAGATATTCAGCTTCACCGGCATGGTGCTTACCTCACCTGGCAGCAGTTCCATCTTGTCCGGATCTGTCTTGGTACAGCCGCATCCAGGCTTGATTTCCGTGAGTTTCAGTGGCTTGTCGCCAACATTCTTCAACTTGATGACGGCGTCAAGGTTGCCGTCCGCCGGTGGCTTCACGGCACCCCAGTTATAGGTTTCGCCGCCTTCAATCTCGAGCTTGGCCTGAGCAACGGCTCCAGATGTGCCCACAGCCAAGAGCATCACCAGCCATAGCATGGTAGAACGCATGAACATAGTCTCCTACATGATGAACGTATTGAACAACACGCCCTCAAGACGCATTAGTCACAAAATTAGCATAACTATCTGCGGATCGTGTGCTCACAATCCGCGGACGATGCGAAGTCCCGCTGAGGCCTGAAGATACGTCCATGGATGCGTAGCGCTCACACTCCAGAGCGGCATCTGTACGCTCACCATGGGCGAGATCACGAATCCCAGCTGCAACGGAAGATCATACTGAAACAGTAACGACGGTTCCAGTAGCACGGAAGAGGAGGAATACAACACCTGTTGGTCGATCGCTATCGACGAACTTCCATCGGCAAACCGGTAGTCGTCCGGACTCACCACGCGCTCGGTGAGGGTGTACTCGGCCGCAACCCGCACCATGGCGCGGAGGTCCAGCCCAATCGAAGCCATCGACCCGAACAATCGCTGGCGCACCCCTCCTTGCAGATGCAGGTACCGGAAACTCGTCTCTAAATCATATGCCGTTTCAACGGTGCCGTACTCTACCGTCGGGAATCCCTGTGTAGCCGCGGTGAACACTCCAGATGTCTGACTGTATCCCAACCCCGCCGTCACGGCCGTCTGTGGGGCAACCCAGCGCTCGGCAATCACGGCAAACCGCAACGGTGTGCCCGTTCCGTCGGCGAAGGTGCAACAGGTGATGAGATCCTCCACATACGGCAGGGTTGTGCGATGGAGAGCCGAGCCGATAGCCCCTTCCACCCCAACGAAGGTGCGCGGCATCACCCGCGGAGACCTGGGTGACCACTCCCAGTGGTAGCGCTGTGCCCATAGGTTGTTTCCACCAACCAGCATCGCCAGCACGGCAACCATCCAGAAGTTCCTTCGCAGGGTCATCGCTGCACCATCACAGGTACGGTGATCGGAATGGATGTCGGAATGGACGTCGGAATCATCGTTAGTGTGTCACTACCTCGCACCTGTACGTAGGCGGCGCCCGGAGGAACGTGACGCAGATCCAGCGGAAGGATCGTGAGTCCCTCATGCACGGGATGCTGTAGGGGGCTCGCCAGCATGCGTCCAAAGGCATCAACGATGGTCACGGTAACCATCTGCGCTCGACCGGCAACGATGGTCACGGTAGCATCCTCGGCAACGGGATTCGGAAATACCGCTGCTCGTATCATCGCACTCCGAGGTTGGACGAGCTTGCTGGACAATCCGCAGAGGGAGTCGATGGTGAAACGGCCATCGGTGATTCGCACTGCCAAGGCATTGGGACAGTCTAGAGTGCCAAACGTCGTACTCGTAGAACTCAGCGTAAGTGCGGTGGAGGCAACTCTCCCCACAAAGGTTGCGAACTCCACGACGATCAGTGTGTCCGAAGCAATGAAGGAGGCTGCTGGCTGCACCATCTGGAGCGTCAGTCGGCCGGCTTCGCCATCGGCACTTGTTTGAACCGACGCACCGGCCGTGGCGGTAGAAGCATTCTGGAACGATCGGTATTGCAGAACAGACGGATCGTAGGTCAGCTGAATTAGGCCACGTTGCGCCAGACTGATGTCGCGCGCTGAGACGAGGATAGGTAGTCGCAGCAGCGTGCCCGGTTGAAGACGGAACGTATCTGCTACGGCGATGCGTACCGTATCAGGCTCGCGGCACTCCCCCGTCAGGTGGATACGAGGCTGCTGGCTAGTATTCGTGGTAACAACGAGATGGGCATCCAGGACGCCAACTGCATCAGGTTCGTAGCGCAGCTGGATCACAGCGACACTATCGGGGGGAAGTCGCAGCTCTGATCGATCCAAGGCGACTGGAACGCTCGGCGGTTCGAGGGTGAGTTGCCCCGTAAGAAGGGCTGTCCCGACATTCCGGATTCGAATCGTACGCGTGCTGCTGCTCTCGCACTGCTGCGGCACCAGTGGCAGCGACCCAAAGTTCAGGGCAGTATCAGAAACTTCTGGTCGAGGCACGATGGCCTTGCCCATCAGGATGATGGTGTGGTACTGCGCATCCTCGGGAACTCCGGCAATCGATGTTCGACGATGGAGATCCGTCGTGACGCGATACCGTGCGATGTAGGTCTCGCTCCCCACCGGCTCGAATCGGACCACGATCGTGTCGAATTCATTGGTACGGATCGTAGAACGCACCGGCGCGTCGCCATGCAGAAGCGGCCGACGTATCTGGAAACTGGCCGTATCGGCCTGCGTCCGTCCTGATTTCTGCTCCGCCTCGACGAAGATGTTGGTATTCCCCGTGTTTCGCAGGATCACCGTTGCATCCACCGAGGAGTACAGGCCGGCATCCAGCGTACCAAAATCGACCGTATCGCCGCGCACCTGAAGTGTGACCTGATCTACAGTGTCGGTGGCCGACACAACCTCGAGACGCTGCTCCACACCGATACCCGAAAGACGCGTGACGACGGTGTCGCCGCGGGTGTTAGGATTCGGCTGGTAGACCACCTGAAACTCGGCACTATCGAATCCAGTGTTGCGTGGCTTGTACGACAACGCCCAACGCAGGACGTCGCGAGGACCGAACGAGGCATTGACCAGCGTATCAGCGAAAAACTCGACCGAATCGATGACACTGGACCGAGGTACAATCCTCTGCGCAATCACTGGGAAAGAACGATTCGTGACGTTATCTACCCGAAACGACTGCTGCGGTGCCGGGACTGGGCGCACATACACTGAATCAAATCGAAGGGAAGGAGAACTTGTTGCAACGAACTGGGCCGTCTTGATGCCCTTGAGCCGAAACCTCTTCTCCGTCCACGGCCCTAACGGTTGGCGAAGACGTACCACCTTGAGTTCCAGCAACACTTCGGCCAGTGTCTCTTCCGGCAGGTTGGGAAGATCCTGGGCAAGGTAGCTTACGAAGAGTTGGGACGTACCGCCAGGCGGTACGATAAACGGCGTGGCAAGAATCACCGGACTAAACTCGAGCTTCCAGTCAGGAATCTGCGGTGCCCCTGGAATGTCGAGAATGGCGTAGTACGTGAGTTGATCCGTAGGCAGGATCGCTACAGTGTCTGTGCCGGGATTCTCGACGGTAATAGCAATGGGAACCGGGTTGCCGATCGTAGTCACACCAAAATCGACCACCGTATCGGCACGGTTTGACGGATTCCAGTAGATCTCAACGGCGGGTTGGGCAAGTGCCGGGAGGCCAGCAACCGTGATCCACGCGGCTAGCAAAAGGTAGGCGTAGCGGGAAGCCCCCTGCCACACTACCACGCTCCAAGGATGCCATTCAGCAGGCTTGGGAAGATACCCAGAAGGACGACGGCGGCGGTACAGACGGCCAACGTAATGCCAGCCAATCCCACAGAGGTTCCGGTCTCTGACGTCGACTCAGCATCAGCGAAATACATCTTTGCGACCACGCCAAGGTAGAACCACACCGACACCACGGACGATACGACTGCCACAATGGTCAGCCACGTAAAGCCCCCTTCAATCGCTGCCATGAAGAGCTGGTACTTACCCCAGAAGCCAGCAAAAGGAGGTATGCCGGCAAGGGAGAACATAAACAAGGCAAGGAATCCGGCGAGGATGGGACGGCGCTTGGCCAGACCGCGATAGTCGTCGATTTCCAGCCCTGTACCGTCGGTGTGCTCGATCAAGCCCACGATGACGAAGGCTCCCAGCTGCATGAACATGTAGGCCGTGGCATAGAACATGATGGCCGAGTGGCCAGTAGCCGTGTTGGCGACGATACCCATCAGAAGGTAGCCGGCATGGGCCACTGAGGAATAGGCCAGCATACGCTTGATGTTGGTCTGCACAACAGCTGTCACGTTCCCGACCAGCATCGTGATGGCTGCCATGATCGCTAAGGCAAGCTGGAGTGGAAGGGGCTCGGCACTTCCTTCGGTGAACACAAACGGCATGATCACGGCAAACACACTCAGGAACGCACTGAAGGCGGCGGCTTTGCCGGCCGTGCTCATAAATGCGGTCACAACGGTTGGTGCACCCTCATACACATCTGGTGCCCACTGGTGGAATGGGAACGCAGCAATCTTGAACGAGAGACCCACGGCAAGCAGTACACCGCCCACGGCAAGCAAGGTTGGGAAGGACGTCGTGCCGTTCACCACCACATCGAAGATGCGATCATACTGCAGCGACCCCGTGGCTCCGTAGAGCATCGACATTCCGTAGGCAAGAAAGCCGGAAGCAAAGGCACCAAGCAGGAAGTACTTGAGTCCAGACTCCACGCTGCGAATGTTCGTACGCAGAAATCCGGCCATGATGTAGAACGAAATCGACATCAGCTCTATACCTACAAACAGAACCACCAGGTTCTGGGCGTGTGCCATAAACATCATACCGGCGATCGACGAAACCAGCATCGTGTAGAATTCGTCGAGATGTGCATCATGGCGCGTGAGATAGTCGCGTGCGGCAAACATGGTGAAGATACCAGCCACTGCGAACAGGACGTCGAAGTAGGCAGCGTTGCCACCAACGGAGATCATGCCGTTGAACGACGAACCCTCCATCTGCCACGTCGCGCCACCAAGAATGGCGGTAATGGCGAGCACGGCCACATAGTAGCCATATACCAGCTTGGATTCCCCCTTGGTAAAGGCTTGAATGACGATACCAACGGCACCGAGTGCCAGCCAGATCACAACAAGGGGCAACGAACCAACGAAATCGATCATAGTAGGTACCTGAAGGTAGGATCACTCGCCGTCAAGGACGCGCGTCACAACACTCTGAATTGCTTTTTCGGAATAGTCCATAAAGGTCTTCGGCGCAACGCCGATCCACACCATCAGAATCACGAGGGGCACAAGCTGCCAGTACTCCATCTTCGTAAGATCACGCAGGTGATGGTTCTCGGGATTGGTGTTCTCGCCGAACATGACACGTTGGAACATCCAGAGCAGGTACACGGCAGCGAAGATCACGCCGGTAGCCGCAATCACGGCATACGACCAGTGGTTCAGGACAGGACTGGTGAAGGCACCAAGAAGCGTGAGGTACTCACCAATGAAACCATTCAAGCCCGGCAGACCGACCGACGCCAACATGGCTATGGTGAACAGTACGGCGAACCGGGGCATAACACTGGTAATACCACCGTAATCGCCAATCTCTCGCGTGTGTCGGCGTTCGTACAGCACGCCCACGGCAAGAAACAGTGCACCGGTCGACAGACCATGATTCACCATTTGAATGACGGCACCCTGTACACCTTCAACGGTCAGCGAGAAGATACCCAGGACAACGAAGCCCATGTGACTTACCGAGGAGTACGCCACAAGTTTCTTGATGTCGGTTTGCACCATGGCTACGAGTGCACCGTAGATGATGCCAAACACAGCCAGAGCACTAATGATGCCAGAAAGCTCCATCGACGTATGCGGGAAGAGCTCAAGGTTGTATCGAATCAGACCATAGGTTCCCAACTTCAACAAGACGCCGGCCAGGATCACCGATCCCGCAGTAGGCGCCTGCACGTGAGCATCGGGAAGCCATGTGTGGAAGGGGAACAGCGGAACCTTGATCATAAAGCTCAGACCGAACGCCATAAACAGCCAAAACTGCACGTTGTGGTCGAGCTGAGCACCAACGGACTGGAGCTTGAGAAGGTCGGTCGTAAAGCCACCCAGAAGCGGTGCGGCTTCAAACGACAACCACAGGATCGCAATCAGCATGAGTAGCGATCCCACGAGGGTGTACAGGAAGAACTTGATCGACGCGTAGATGCGGTCCTTGCCTCCCCAGATACCGATGATGAAGTACATCGGAATCAGGATGAGCTCCCAAAAGACGTAGAACAGGAAGGTATCCAGGGCCAGAAACACGCCCGTCATGCCAAACTGCAGCAGGAGCATTAGCGCGTAATACTCCTTCTCCATCTTCTTGATCGAGTGGTACGAGGCCAACAGCGCAATAGGCATGATGAGCGTTGTCAGCAGCACCAGCAACAGGCTTGTTCCATCAATGCCCAGACGTAATCCCGCGTCGATGGCCGGGATCCACGATACGTCCACACCAAACTGCATTGCGGCAGTAGACTGGTCGAACCCTGGCAACAGGAAGAGCGAGGCCACAAAGGTGAACACCGTAATACAGAGTGCTACCAGCTTGATGGCCTTCGTCTGATCTCGCTGGATGAGCGAGATCACGGCCATACCTGCCAGCGGAGCAAAGAGAGTTGTCAGAAGTGCTGCTACGCCCATACGGGTTCAACGTCCATTCGTGGTTGTTTCGGAGGCTGTCGACAGAGGCTGAAGACGATGGCTGATAAACCGTCGCAATATAGCAAATGCGTAGGTTCGCAGCCGTATGAGAGAACCTGTCAAACAACCTACGAGACAACCTACGCGACAACCCACCGTTACCCCCGACTACGTGTTCTGCTTCCTCGGTAACCCGGGGTCGGAATACCACGAGACACGTCACAACATCGGCTTCATGGTAGCTGATGCCTTCGCCAAACGCCGCTCCACGGAGTGGATCCATCGCGACCCCCTCTTTGACGAAGCTGTGGTGACGTATGCTCGAAAAACCTGCATGCTCATCAAACCGCTCACCTACATGAATCTGTCTGGCAATGCCGTACGTAAGGTGATTGCCGCCCACCAGCTTCAGGCAAAACACGTCGTGGTGGTGGTAGACGAGTACAACTTCCCGGTTGGACGCGTACACCTCCGCTCTGGCGGAAGCAGTGGCGGCCACAACGGCGTGGCCAGCGTGGAGGCCGAGCTGAAATCGGCAGCCTTCTGGAGACTGCGTTGTGGCATCGACCGCAACTTTGGTCCAGGAGGACTGGTTCCGTACGTGCTCAGTCCGTTTGATCCCGAGGAGGCGACTGGAGTGCAGGCCATGGTGGAGCGGGCCTGTGATGCCTTAGATCTGATCCTGAAGCATGGACCACCTCAGGCAATGAACGGTATCAACCGGTTGGAGCCCGCCGAATAACCACGATGGTACGGTCGTCCGTGTAGGGGGCTCCCACACTGTAGGCGGTGACTGCATCAAGGACGGCATGGGCAATGTCCTGGGGTGAGGAGCCTGCATGCGACAGCACGATCTGCGTGAGGCGGTCCTCTCCGAAGGGCATCCCCGCAGCATCCAGAGCTTCGCTGATACCATCAGTGTACAGTACGAGGTAGTCTCCAGGGGAGAGATTCACGTTTTCAACGCTGAAGTGCTGGTCCTCGATGATGCCAAGGATGCCTCCCGTTGGCTGAAGGTACTCCGCCGTACCTGATGCCGCTCGCAGGTGAATCGGCGGACAATGTCCAGCATTGACATAGAGCACCAACCCCGTGGTTGAAGACATGAACTCCGCATAGAAGAGCGATACGAACCGCTCGTTCGGGAACGTATCGTAGATCAGCTGATTCAATCGTGCCACGAGGTCCGACATCTTGCTGTTAAACGATACGCCCATGCGAAGGGCACCGCTCACGAACAGAGCCTGGACGGCTGCCGGAAGCCCCTTGCTGGCCGCATCGCTTATCACAACACCAAGGCGGTCATTCGCCTCGGTGGGTTGGATGTAGTCGAAGTAGTCGCCTCCTACCGTGGCATCCGGAACGGAAACGCCGTAGATGTCCAGATCGCGGTAGGCCACGTGGTGGTCTGGAACGAGTCCACGCTGAATTCTCCAGGCCGAGTCTAGATCCTTTCGGAGAGCCTGATCGCGCACGGCCGCCCGCTGGTTCCGCAGTGCCGTCGTTGCCGCACTGGACACCACCAACATGGTATCGATGAACTCTTCGGTGACGTCGTGGGCTGTAAAGGCAATGGCAAATGGCGGAACTGGTCCGTACGCACTGTGTACAGGATCACCGACACCCGTCAGAGAGTACACGCGCGTTCCGCGAGTGCCCATATCCATCGGTTCGGTTGTTAGCGTGGCCCTGCTAGCCAGCGACAAGGTACCCGGCATTTCATCGATCCGTCGACGGACGCCCAGATCTAGGGACTCCAGCTCTCCGTACTGGTATCGCAGGACGTAGGAGTTGGCATCGGCGGAGTCGTCGAACTGCCACACACGTCCTCCGGTAACCACCACGTCCGAGGAGTCTACCATGAAGTTGACCAGCGATGACAACACACGAATTGGACTATCCTCCTGCGCCGAAAGGAGCTGATCGATCAGTTTGTAGATCGTACGCTGCGATTGACCAGGTGTGTACTTCATGACGTTGTGTCGGAGTCGATCGCCGGAAGGTATCCGTCGTTCCGAACAATGCGCTGCACGAGGTCGGCTTTGCGCAGCGTTGGAAGGAGTTCGGACAGGTGATCGTGCAGGACTTCCAGCCGCACACGTTCGGACGTGAGCTCCAGTAAATGCTGTTTCTGGTCCAGCGACAAACCGCACTTCGGCGCAATCTTGAACGACAGGTATGGCTCCGCCGAGCGAATGGTATAGGCTTCGCCCTCCGATCCGTAGGCGATGGCCAGCACCTCGTGGTAGAGATCGATACATTGCTGCTGCAGCTCTGTTGTGACGGGCTCTGCAACATCCTCCATCGCATCAACCTCGGCAACGGCATACGGTTTATCCGAAGTCCTCATCTCCAACAGTCGAACTCTGCCCGTCCCCTGCACCATGATGTCCATGCGCCCGTCATCGTACTCCTCGACCATCTCGACCACGGTTGCCCTGCACCCTACCGGATAGAGATGGCCGTGATCGATTAGATGAATACCAAACGACGAGCCCCCTTCCCAACACTCCCGAATAAGGGTGCGGTAACGGGGCTCGAAGATGTGCAAGGGAAGACGCGAATCCGGGAACAGGACCACGTGCAGTGGGAACAGACCGAGCGTCACTTGGCAAACTTCAGGTAGCGGGCGTTAATCCTGCCCCAGTGAAGATTGTTCAGGAAATTCTCGATGTAGGCCTTACGTCCTGGGCCATCCTTGTGGTAATAGGCGTGCTCGAACACGTCGCAGGAAATCAGTGGAATACCACCCCAGATCGCCCCGTAATGGTGCTCGTCTACCAGAACATTCAGCAAGCGGCCCGAGTAGAGCTGATCCAATGTGAGTACTCCCCATCCGGACAGTTTGGCTGCCAGCGACGTCGCAAGGAAGTCGGCCTTCCAAGCATCGATGGACCCGAACTCCGCTTCGATGGCTGCTACAACGTCCGGACCTTGCGTGTGGTCGCCGTCGCCGCCGAGCACCTCCCAATACACGTCGTGGAGGACCGTACCGGCGTGATTCCACGTGAGCCGACGCTTCAGCTCACCAAAATCGCTCCAGTTACCGTTGGCAGCAGACTTGTCGGCTGATGGCAACTTCTCCTCGATCTTGTTGAGGAACGTGACGTACCCTTTGTGGTGCGTGTTATAGTGCCAGTCTGACGTTTCCGGCGACACGACACCCTTGAGTAACTCTTTGGCCTCTTCATCCGAGTACGGACGTGGGTTGAACTTCCATTCCTTCGACATATGCTCTCCGCAGGTGTTAGGTGGTGATGTACTGACGATGCGCTAACTATGCGCTGAACGATGAGCCGCAGCCACACGTCTTGGTTGCGTTCGGATTGTTGAACACGAAGCCCTTTCCCATCAAGCCGTCACTGAAATCAAGCGTCATGCCCATCAGGTAGAACATACTCTTGGTATCAATAAAGACCGGCACGCCATCGGCTTCCAGCACAAGGTCGTGTTCACGAGCCTCGGGGTCGAAGCCAAGCGTGTAGGACATTCCCGAGCAGCCACCACCCTTGACGCCGAGTCGCAGGCCATAGGACTCCGGAATGTTGTTCTCCGCCTTGACGGTCTTGACTTGTTTGATGGCCTTTGCCGTAACGGTGATGTTATCGCCAGCGTCGGTTCCGGTGATGCCTGTGGGGATCGAGACGTCCTCGACGCCCATCATCATCATGGTTGTAGTGTCATGCGCAGTATCGTTCATGGTACCTCCAGTTGTACTGTTCGTGCTATCGTGCGTTGTGGCCGCACAAGATCGGCCACGGTCATTGTTTTCAGTGTTGTAAGAATCTGTTCGTTGAGAATGGCAAGGGGCTCACGAATCGTGCACGTCACCTGCTTGTCACAGCCATCGTGGTTCGGTTCCTGACAGTCCACCAGACTGCCTTGCTGACCCTCCACCGCCTCGATCACGTCGGCAACAGACACATCCGTGGTACCCCGCTTAAACCTGTATCCTCCACCGGCACCCATCACGGACGTAAGAATCTGTCCTTTGACTAATGCCTGGACCACCTTTGCCATCAATGCCGGAGGAAGCTCGAGTCGTCTAGCGAGGTCCTTGGCTGAAATCTGTACGTGGGGACGAACCGCCATGTACTGCACAACCATGAGGGCATACTCTGTCTTTTTGGAAAGTCTCACCATTGTGATACCTCGACGATCGTCATGAGTGCTGGATCACTGTTGTCGTGGCCAGTTACTGGTCATAGTCTGCAAAGACGTCATCCGTGAGTGGATGGGATTGGCACGTCAGAACGTAGCCTTCGGCGATCTCTTCATCAGAGAGTGCTTCGCGCTCGTCCATCTGAACCTTACCCGACAACAACTTTGCTCTACAGGTGCAGCATGCACCAATCTGACAGGCATAGGGCGGATCGATGTCTGCACGCTGTGCTGCCGTCAGGATCGTCTCCTCGGGGCGCACATCGAACTCGTGCTCTTCGCCGTACATGCGAATCTTGACGCGCTTGGTTTGCGACGCTGCATCGGTGTGTTCTGATTGATACTCGTGATCGTGTGTCATAGCGTGATTGGGTGTGGTTGCGGCAAGTGCTTAGGCTTCAAAATTCGGAATATGTGGCGCAAAAGCGCACTGCGAACAATCTAGTATAATCCCATGGCAAAGAGAGCGGCCTCCGACATCATGGTTTTATCCCATGGCGGATCAAACGTGAGTTTGATGTGCACATCTGTGACGCCATCTACCGAGCGCGCAGCTTTTTCTACGTCCTGGGGCAGAGTCTGTGCCGAGGGACAGTTTGGTGTTGTCAGGGTCATCACGATCAATACGCCACCATCAAGCGACGTTACCACTTCGTAGATCAGCCCCAGCTCGTACACATCTACGGGTATCTCCGGATCATAGACGGTTTTGATCGCCTCGATCACGCGATCGCGCAGATGGGCGGCATGATTGGCATCCTGAACCTCACGAACCACGTCGCTCATGAACTCGCTCCAGATACTTTGTAGGCCAAGGCATACAGTGCCAGCTGCTTCATCATGGCAGACAGTCCATTGGCTCGGTTTTGCGAAAGGTGGGCATCTAGACCAAGCCGGGATACAAAGTCCGACGGTACGGAGAGAATCTCGTCGGGAGTACGGTGATTGTAGATCTTCATGAGCATTGCTACAAGCCCCTTGACAATCAGGGCTTCACTATCGGCATCAAAATGGACCACACCCTGATCCATCGACGGATGCAGCCACACACGCGACTGACAACCACGCACGAGAAAGTCGTCCGACCGGAATTCCTCCGGATACTGTTGCAGGTGCTTCCCCATGGCGATGATATGGGCGTAGCGATCTTCCCAGTCAGAAAATTGTTCTAACTGCTCTGCGAGGTCGGCAATGGTCTCGGCAATGGTCATCGTAGCATCCGTACAGCTTTCGTTAACGCACGTTCAAACACATCAAGGTCTTCGTTGGTCGAGTATGCTGCAAAGGACACTCTGCACGTTGAGCCCACGTGGAATCGCTCGAGCAGTGGCATCGTACAGTGGTGGCCGGTGCGTGTTGCAACGCCTTGTTCGTCCAGCAGCATGCCAAGGTCGGTACCGTGAACACCCTCGATCACAAACGACACGACACCAATCTTTCGTGGTGCCTCACCGATCACGCGTGCCCCTTCCACCTGATAAATGATGGACGTGGCTCGGTGAGTGAGTCGATCCTCGTGCTGTGCCATAGCGTCCAGATCCAACGTATCAAACCAGTCGATTGCTGCCCCAAGGCCAGCGGCACCAGCAATGTGAGGTGTTCCCGCTTCAAACCGCAGGGGTGGTGCCTCGTACACCGAGCGCTCGAGCGAAACGTGCTGGATCATGGCTCCACCTCCTTGGTACGGCGGCATGGCATCGAGAAGATCATACCTCCCCCACAGAACACCAAGTCCCGTGGGACCGTAGAGCTTGTGAGCCGAGAACACGTAGAAGTCGCATCCGATGGCCTGAACATCCACGGGCTGATGCAGCACTGCCTGGGCACCGTCCACAAGCGTACGAACACCCTTGGCAGCAGCCATGGCACAGAGCGCACCTACATCGTTGATCGTGCCAGTGGTATTGCTGGCATGCACCATCGCAAACAATCGGGTGCGATCCGTAAGGAGCGCATCAATGGCCGAGATGTCCAGCGACCCATCTTCCAGAACTGGAACGGCCTTGAGCACGGCTCCCGTGCGCTCACAGAGCAACTGCCATGGGACGATGTTGGCATGGTGCTCCATGCCGGTGATGAGGATCTCGTCTCCGGCGTGCACGTTCATCGATCCCCACGAAGCGGCCACGAGATTGATCGACTCCGTGGTCCCACGGGTGAAGACCACTTCCTCGGTGCGCTGGGCGCCAAGGAACCGTGCCACACGCGCGCGAGCCCCTTCCCAGATCGACGTAGCCTCGGCACTCAAGGCATGGGCTGCCCGATGTACGTTGCTATTCGACCTGCGGTAGAACTGATCAATCGCCGTGATGACGGCATCGGGTTTTTGCGTTGTAGCGGCACTGTCGAGGTACACCAGCGGCACACCACCATGGACCGTGCGGCTCAGAATCGGGAACTGAGCACGAACAGCATACGGGTCATAGTGGCGCTGGGAACTCACCGAGAAACCTCCAGCTTTTGAGCGATGTGCTGTTCCAAGAGAGAACGCAGCCCCTCATGTGGGAAACGCTCCACCACTTCGGCAGCAAAGGCGTACGTCATGAGCGCCTTTGCAGCAGCACGATCGATGCCGCGCGCCTGCATGTAGAAGACCGCCTCCTCGTTCAGTTGACCGGTGGTAGCCCCATGCGAGCACTTGACGTCGTCGGCCCAGATCTCTAACTGCGGTTTGGCATTCATGCGAGCACGATCACTCAGCAGCAATGCATGACTGCTCTGGTAGGCTTCCGTTTTCTGGGCATGCGGCTGCACAAAGATCTTGCCGTTGAACACACCTACCGATCGATCATCGTACACGCCCTTGTACAGCTCCTCGCTCCGGCAATGCGGAGCGCGATGATCAACCACGGTGTGATTGTCGGCCATCTCAGAACCATGCAGTACCGACACACCATTCAAGATCGCTGAGGCAGAAGGCTCAATCAGCTGGACAACCAGATCATTACGTGTAAAGGCACCGGCCAGGCAGGCAACATGCGACGCATACGTGGCATCCCTCGCTACCGTAGCTGCCGTGTAGCCGACGTGCTTTCCCTGTCCCTCATCAGCAACGATCTTGACGTGCTGAAGGTGTGCACCTGCCTGCACGACCACTTCCGTTACCGGTACACATACGGCAGCATGTTCTCCCACCGTGTGGTGACTCTCGACGATCAAGGCTGACGATCCGGACTCGGCAACCACGAGAACACGGGGTGCGTGTAGCTGTGTACTTGTAGTAGTGTCGGCCGAACACACAACATGGATCGGCCGCTCGAGATGAACATTCCGATGCAGATGAATCACCACCGTGCTGTCGTGCACGGCCGTATTCAGTGCTACAAACGGATGATCGTCCACCTTCGCAATCGAAGCAAGAAACTGAAGGTCATCCGTGGTAGCACCTGCACGCAGGTCATACAGGTCAACACCCTCTATCACCGAATGCTCATCTTGCTGCAATCGGCCGTTCTGTACATGCAGCACGATCACGTCTGCACCCAGGGCTCTCGTGATTTCTGCACCGCTGGTTGCCGGACGTTGTGCGGCATCCGTGGCACCGATCACCAGCGTACCATCAAAGATCGACGTCACGTTGGTGTACTTCCACTCCTCATGTCGTGGCGTAGGGATCGACAGCCGCTCAAACGCTGAAAAGCCATGCCGGCGCAGGGCCGCGTACGCATCTTCCGATGCCGCGGTGTCGTGATGCTGAGCAAGACTGCGAATCCGCTCGGTGAAGGCTGATACGGACATCAGGCCTCCACGGAAGATTCGGTCTTGATCCAATCGTAGCCACGCTCTTCCAACGTGAGGGCAAGATCCTTACCACCCGTTCGAACGATGCGGCCGTTCCACAGCACGTGCACCACATCAGGGACGATGTAGTTGAGGAGACGTTGATAGTGTGTAATCACGATCATACCATTGTGAGGTGTTCGCTGAGCGTTAACACCATTGGCTACGATGCGCAGAGCATCGATGTCGAGTCCAGAGTCGGTCTCATCCAGGATTGCCAGCGTTGGTTCCAACATGGCCATCTGGAAGATCTCGTTGCGCTTTTTCTCACCACCTGAGAACCCCTCGTTGAGGGACCGTTGCAAGAAGGCGGGATTCATCTCTACTAGCGCCATACGTTCCTTCATCAACGCCAGGAACTCCGCAGGCTCTAATGGCGACAGGCCACGATGTGCACGCTGTGCATTGACTGCCGACTTGAGGAAGTTGGCTGTTGATACGCCGGGGATCTCAACGGGATACTGGAAGGCAAGGAACAGGCCTTCGCGGGCCCGATCTTCGGGAGACATGTCTAGGAGGTCGTGTCCGTGAAACACCACGGTGCCTTCCGTGACCGTATACTCTTCCCTTCCAGCAAGGACGCTTGCCAGCGTGCTCTTACCCGAGCCGTTCGGCCCCATGACTGCATGGACTTCTCCAGGCTGAATAGTAAGGTTGATTCCTTTCAGAATCTCGGTGCCGTCGATGCTGGCATGCAGGTTTGTGATTTCAAGAATCGGTGTCATTAGCCTACGCTTCCTTCCAGAGATATAGCAAGCAGTTTCTGTGCTTCCACGGCGAATTCCATGGGGAGCTGGTTGATCACGTCGCGGGCATAACCGTTCACGATGAGTGCCACGGCGGCTTCGGTGTCGATTCCGCGTTGGTTGCAGTAGAACAGCATGTCCTCCCCAATCTTGGACGTCGTAGCCTCGTGTTCTACGGTAGCCGTGCTGTTCGCTGTTTCGAGGTATGGGAACGTGTGAGCTCCGCACTGATCTCCGATCAATAGCGAATCACACTGGGAGTAGTTCCAGCCGTTCGTGGCTGTGGCGTTCATCCGCACCAGACCGCGGTACGAGTTCTGCGATCTTCCAGCGGAAATACCCTTGGAGACAATCCGAGAGCGTGTGTTCTTCCCAATGTGGATCATCTTCGTACCGGTATCGGCCTGCTGGTAGTGATTGGTGACAGCAACGCTGTAGAACTCACCGATGGAATGGTCGCCCTTGAGCACACAGCTCGGATACTTCCACGTTACGGCCGAGCCGGTTTCCACCTGCGTCCACGAGATCTTGCTACGAGCCCCCTCACAGATACCTCGCTTGGTGACGAAGTTGTAGATACCACCCTTCCCCTCGGCATCACCAGGGTACCAGTTCTGTACGGTGGAGTACTTGATCTCCGCGTCCTGATGCGCCACGAGCTCGACAACAGCAGCATGGAGTTGGTTCTCGTCACGTTGAGGTGCCGTACAGCCCTCGAGGTAGCTGACGTATGAACCCTCATCGGCGATGATCAATGTTCGCTCGAACTGGCCCGTGTTACGCGCATTGATGCGGAAGTACGTGCTCAGCTCCATGGGGCAACGCACACCCTTGGGAATGTAGACAAAGGAGCCATCGCTAAAGACCGCGGAGTTGAGAGCTGCATAGAAGTTGTCGCCAACAGGTACAACGGAGCCGAGGTACCTCCGCACGAGATCGGGGTGCTCCTGAATCGCCTC
Organism: Candidatus Kapaibacterium sp.; assembly: GCA_030833725.1. Lineage (GTDB taxonomy): Bacteria > Bacteroidota > Ignavibacteria > Kapaibacteriales > Kapaibacteriaceae > OLB6. Next base: position 40,167 of record JAURGP010000015.1, read on the forward strand.
CGACATCGGACAGAAGATCACGCCTACCTTCTTGAGCGCTTCCTGGAACGTGGTCTTGACGGACACAGAGTCCAGAACGGCATCAACAGCAACGCCGGTGAGCATCTTCTGCTCATCCAGCGGAATACCCAGCTTCTCAAACGTTGCCAGCAACTCTGGATCAACCTCATCCAGGGAGGCGGGCCCTTCTTTTTTCTTTGGTGCAGCCCAGTAGATGATGTCCTGGAAGTCGATGACCGGATAGGTCACGTTAGGCCATGTGGGCTCCTTCATCCGCTGCCACGTGCGAAACGCCTCCAGCCGCCACTCCAGCATCCACTCGGGTTCCTGCTTCTTGGCGGAGATGAATCGAACGGTGTCTTCGCTTAGGCCTTTTTCGAGGAGCTCCTGTTCAATGTCGGAGCTAAAGCCATACTGATACTCGCGCTGGACAACGTCGTCCAGCACGTGTTGGGAGTCTGGAACTTCAGACATGGAACCTTACTCAGTGTTGTGGTGAGGCACAAATATACGACTAGTTCAGTCCGATATAACCCGTGCATCGACCCTAGAGTTCCAACCAAGAGTTCCAACAGAAAGGCCACTGGGAGAAAAATCCCAGTGGCCTGAACCGTCTTAGAGTGCGTAGTTGACTATCGAGCGATCAGCAGCATGCCTCGAAGCATGCGACCGTCCAGCAGCATCTCGAGACCGTAGGTACCTGACGTCAGAGCTGAGACATCCAGATCCATGGTTTGTACCCCACCGAGCACCATGATGCCATCAAGGAGCGTCGTACTCCGGCCATGCATGTCAATCACTCGGATCGTTGCCGTGGTGGAATGTGGTGCGCTCACCTGTAATCCGACCGTCGTCGACGACGGGGTAGGTCCAAGGATGCGAAGGTCGTACCCTGCGATGACATCCTCGTCAACCGATGTCGCCGGGCGAACCTCCACCGACGCAGCCTCGGAAACCACATCGCCGCAGGTTCCCGTCACCTTGCACGAGTAGGCGCCAGCATCCGATTCTGCAGCTGCCGAAATGCGGAATGTCGCCTCTGTTGCGTCGGCGATGTCGGCGCCATCCTTCATCCACTGATAGGCGAGGTTGCCACCAGCGGCTGTCACAGATAGCACAACTTCCTTGCCCAGATCAACAGTCACGTTCTCGGGTTGCTTCGTTACCGACGTTGCGGCCTCTACCGACACCGTTACGGCACTGCTCGTCACGTTTGGATTGCAGGAACCCGTCACGATGACGTCGTAGGTTCCTGCGATGCCGGCCGACAGCGACGGAATCTGGAACACTGCCGATGTTGCACCATTGATGTTCTGACCATTCTTCCGCCACTGATACCGCAACTCTGCTCCCGACGCCTCCACACTCAACTGGACTGGACTGCCAGCACAGCCGGCAACGCTTGTTGGCTGCGTCGTGATGGAAGGGGGCTCTGCCAGCGTAAAGGCGCGCGACTCGGTGCCATGACCGCGGCCGCTGCGCACACGGGCAATGTACTGCCCATCAGTTGATAGGCTGGCAGGAATCTGCCATTGGTAGGACGTCGATGTCAAGTTCTTTGCGATCTCGGTCCAGGTGGCACCCTCGTCATCGGAGATCTCTACGGTGTAGCGATCATCACTGCGCATGGCAATTGCCGACCACGAAATGCCGCGGGTCGAGCCTTTGCACCAGACTTCTCCACCCGATGGCGAAGAGAGGACAATGTCACCATCCGACCATTTTCCGACGTATCCGGACATGCCCTCTGGCTGCGTCCGCATCCATGAAGTACGACCGGTATACAGATCGGGAGATTGACTTTCCAGCACGTAGTAGTAGTCTCCAGATGCATCCGTGTGGGCGCTGATGATCTCGTCTGGTCCAACACCACCAACCAAGGTAATGTACTGGTTCGACGCCGTGTTCACGGCAGCAATGAAG